>JAISJS010000295.1 GCA_031261385.1 Treponema sp. | reverse complement strand
CCATTCAGCTTGAACTCAAAGCAGTAAACATAGTCTTTAGTCTCTACCAGCGTGTCAATCCGTCCGGCGGCTATCCGCACTTCGGACCGGCAATCCAGCCCCACCATCCTGAACACCAGATGCACCACTGTTTGATAGTATTTCTCATCTTTCAGGGTAATGTCGTAGGGGATTGCCGCAAAAAACGGTATCAGCGCGTTCATCGCCGCATCAATATCGCCCTTGCGGAGCGTCTTGGGCAGCAACACCCCCAGAGAGCGCATATCGGCGCCGGGCACATGAATATACTGCTCTATCAGGGATTTCGCAAAAGAGGCCCGGACTTCCTCGTTAGGATAATCCAGGGTAAACTCCTGCCATTCGTCATCGTAATCAACAACGGTCAGGTAACCGGACTGGTATAGTACCGGCACCGCTTCCATGTTATCGACATCATAATTGCTAAAATCGTTAAGATGCACGGCCTTTTTTTCAAGATTGAGTATATCAATCTTTTGATCCCGTATCAGCTTGATAAGGAATGTGGGTGTGCCGGTCTCGTACCAGAATATGTTGAATAAGCCGTTCCGATTAAAATGATTCAACAGCCCAAAAGGATTGTACACGGTAAGCGGTTTTTCCGAAAACCGGTATCCGTTGTAAAAACGCTTAAGCTCGGCAAGATAGGCTTGCTTTTCAAGCCCCTTGTCCTCCACTATCTGCTGTATCTCTTCGGCAAAATCCCCTTCCAGCTCTTCCTGGGTTATACCGCACAGATCGCCGTAACGGGGATCCATCGAGATATCCGTCAAGTTATTCAGATCCGAAAATACGCTCACCTTAGAAAATTTGGTAACGCCGGTTAACAGAACAAATTTAAGGTGTGCATCCGCAGATTTTAATACTCCGTAAAATCCTTTAAGCGCGATACGCATTTTTTCGTGCAACTCACGGTTATCAATGGTGTTGAGCAGCGGCTTGTCATATTCATCAATAATAACCGCTGCCTTTTGCCCGGACTGGGCATGCATATCCTTGATAAGACTGCCGAACTGTACTTCTAAAACATCCCCGCGCAGGGACAAACCGGCGCCTTGGGCAGCGTCACTCAATGCGGCGGACAGCCCGGCGTCAAGGCGGGATACCCCATCCTCGAATCGTCCCGCGTTCAGGTCGATTCTGATTACCGGGTTTTTTTTCCAGTCCCACTCAAGGGAATCTATTGCAAGCCCCGTGAAAAGATCCCGCCGCCCCTCAAACAGCGCGCCCAAGGTAGAGCAAAGGAGCGATTTCCCAAAACGGCGGGGGCGGGACAGGAAAAAAACACCCCCGGCCCCGGTCAGTAATTCATGGATTCGGGCGGTTTTGTCCACATACAGGAAGCCATCTTCCCGGATTTTAGCAAAATCCTGCAGCCCAATGGGTAATCTCCGGCTCATATAGCCAGTATACCATAGTTACATCGATTTTACTATTCAGAAACAATGAGTACCTTCTACGGAAGAGCGGGGTTTAAGATGCATATTACTCCGGTACTCCCCTCACCCCGCCAGCGCCCCCGCATTAAACCTAACCCACACATCATACAGTTTCTGCGTTGGCCTTAAACGGGCACAGCAGGCAAAGGACAGCCCGTCCATAACATCGCGGTAAAACTGCTTGTACTTCCGCCAGTAGTTCGCGTAATCAGGGGGCAAGGCGGGCCGGTCACGGAAATCCGCAGGGATCGCGTCAATATAACCGCCATTGGCAAGCTCCTGAATGCAGCCGGTAATCGGCAGGATACCCGCCTTTATCCGGTCGCAGTGGGCTATGAACGCGGCATGGCTGGAGCGGCGGTCGATGGGGGTCGGATCGTAGACGAACATGACCGGCTTATTGGTGGCCTCGAAATAAAAGGTAAAGGGCATGCCGGGGGCGAACACGCCTGAAAAGGCGCGGAAATAGGGCTTTAGCTTGCTGTGCAAAACCCCGCCGTCCTCCGCCGCGACAATATTATTGATGACATCTTTCCTGAATGAATCCAGAAACATACGAGATCCCTCCTCCGGCGCGGGGCGGTACTTACCGGGGCAAATTTTCTCCCGATGCGCGGTACGCCTTAAGGGCCTACCGGTCCTCTGTACCCGTATTGGTTATATAGATGAAACCGGGTTAATGAATCGTGCGCCGCAACAGCATCGAATTTTTCATCCGGTTGTTAAATGGACATAATCATGTCACAATGATTATTATATATCATAAATATGTCCTTGTCAACCTTTTGATACGGTAATTATGATATTTCTTCTATGTTATGTTGAGTTTTTCCGAACGCCTGCGCTCCGAGATTGAATATGCCGGCCTTAATCAGAAGGAATTTGCCGCCAGGGCGGACATCAAAAAACGCGCCCTGGACGGGTATCTTGGGGTGCAAAAATCCATGCCCCCCGCCGATATTGCCGTCAAAATCGCTTCCGTCCTCGGGCTTTCGGTGGAATACCTGGTAACCGGCAAGGCATCTAAAGGTTCGGTTGACATATCAAAATACCTGGAATTTCGGGAAATTCTTGATGATCTAGCGGTTCTGCCGGACGAAATTCTAACGCCCATAAAGACGATGATACGGTCCGCCGCCGATCTTGAACGGGAAAAAAAGAAAGCGGCTGTTTAGGATTGTTCGGTAATTATGGAAGAATTGAAGCTTGAAGCCTCCAACGAGGAAGTCGAAAAGGGACTTGAAAACCTGGCCCAGGAAGAAAACACCCCCTTTGAGGAGGTGAATAAGAACATCCTAAAAATGCTTTTTTGCTACTCCACATTCCTCAACTGCTCCCGCACATTTTCCAGCGCGTCCTTCATGTCCACCACCGCGCGGCTTACTTCGAGGATGGGGGTTTTTGAACCGATGGTGTTGATTTCCCGGTTTATTTCCTGGCAGAGAAAATCGAGTTTTTTGCCGGGGCTGGGGTTCCGCTCGGTTTCGGCCCGGAATTCACCCAGGTGGGATGCGAGCCGGGAAAGTTCTTCGGATATAGTGTACTTCATCAACAGTATCGCTGTTTCCGCGAGGATGCGGTTCTCGTCGATTTGGTTTCCCAGGACTTCGGCGAAACGGCTTTTCAGATTTTCCTTTATGGAACTTTC
>JAISJS010000277.1 GCA_031261385.1 Treponema sp. | reverse complement strand
CCTGCATTGAAACATCCATAACGGTTCTCATGGTCGGAGCGTCAAAAAAACTCCCGCGGGAATCCCAAATTGGTTTATCCCAAGCGGCCTGCCCCATCAGGGCAATGCCTTTGTTATCTACAGCGCCCCAATAAAAATATTCGGTCATAAGGCGGCCCAATTCACCGCTTCCCCGGTCGGACAGCACTCCGTCTTTTCCATTATCAGGATTCTGTTCCTGTCTGAATGCAGGAACATACCCGATATAGGTTCCAAAAATGCCGGGGTCCTGGTATCTGTTTTCTGTCCCTGCCTTGGAAATCAGTATCCTGTCTTTACCGGCGCCAAACAATTCATTTACCGCCATTTCCACTTCGTTATACATATTTTCAATCAGTCCCCGGATTGTAAAGACATCAAGCCCTTCAAGATAGCTTTCGCTCAGGTTTGTTTTTATTTCCAGAGGCTTCATTACAAAATCAATGTACCCTTCCACCATTTCAGAATGGGTGATGGCAGGCTCAAGCAATGTTGAGTGAACAATGATATCCTTTATATAATTTTTACCGTTTCGCCGCCATTGACCGCCGATTATAAATGTTTCATCCATGCTTTGCCGAAACTGATTATTTGCACTATCTACATTCTGCGAAAGATCGCGCAAAGCCCCGGTAACGGCAGCTCTTGCACCGGCGGCAAGCCGTTTTGATTCCCGCTCTGCAAGTTCCGCATTGGTTTTAATTACCAGATTTGCGGCGGCAGCCTGCACAATACCGGCGTTCCATATCCCGCCGCCTGCTCCCCGTTTTATTTTTGCTGCAGCGGTATCCGCTATTCCGTTCATTGCATTAAACGCCACATTCAGGTTTGTGATCCCCGATGCGTCCATTAACCCCGATAAGAGTTCATCAATATCTTCTGCCGCAGAAAAAGATGACATTCCTGCGGGGTCCCGTGTGTCCATGGCCCGCGCCATCATCTGCGCATCCGCGCCAATCAGTGTTAGAACTGCGCCGGTAGAAGCATTATCTGCCGCCGCTGCCGCCCGGAAAAGCCATTGTTCCTTATCGTTCAGGCCTGCAAGATACGCTGCATTCCAGGCTGCGCTTATTCGATTGTATTCGCCGCTAAAATCTGTACGCCATTGATTACGGGCATTTTGCAATTTGAGTACACTTGTTTTCCAGTCATCCCTCCCCCGTTCCAAAATACCGGCGGTAATTTCCTGCCAGGAGCGGTATTTTTCTTTAATATCGTTACGCTGCTGCGCCCATTCAGTTTCCCTGGCGGCAAGTTCCGCATTGTACCGCATTTCATAGGCACGTGAGATCAAAGAAATATATTCATCCGCCAATTCAATATATTCAGTTTCATACACGGATCCATACTTCATAATACCGGCAAGGTCGTCTGCGATTACCGATTCAAGATTTTCCAAATGATTTTTGCGGGCCGCAGTTTCGCCGCCAAAGGCCGCATCCGCTGCATTTTGCAATGACAGAATATCCGTATTTCCGTTTATGAATGATTCTGCAATTTTAAAATACTGATTTTCCCCGTTTTGCCGCCGCTGCTCGTCACCGGCCCATTGGTTTTCCAGATCCCGTTTGGCATCTTCTTTTTTGTTTCTTGCCCACTGCGCCAATTTTATTAACGCCTCCTGAACACTTTTATAAGAGCCTCCGATATCGGCGCACATTTCATCCCAATATTCTTTTAATTTTGCCGTTTCTTCCCGGCTTACCGCTCCTGTTTCATCAAGGGAAATATTTATATCAGTCCATTGTATATTTCCCGTACTCCCGTTTTGACCCTGCAGGACTGCAATCGCCGCGCATGACTGTCTGTACATATCCAATGAACTTAAAAGATTCATCAGGTTGTTATTTAATCCCGCTTTACCCCTTTCTACTCCCTCATTAATTCCATCCATAGCTGCTTTTATTCTTTTACGGGGGACACTGTTGACATTCTTCATACGATTAAAAGCAATTGCATTGTTCATATACCATTCATCATTGGCATCTGCAAATTTATATAGAGAATTAACAAATGAATATGCAACCTCCAATTCTTTATAAGTAGATATTGCCATAAATTCAGAAGAGCTGTTTCCGCCGCCGTTTAGCAGCGTTAAAATCAGATAAAACTCAAGATCCTTTCTTTCAGTTTCATTCATTTTATCCCATGCCTGCTCCTGGTAATAATCCAATATATCACTGAACATGTGAGCCGCATCAGACATTTTTTCATTTATCGGACTCATTACATTCCCCTGAAAGGCCAAATTCCCTATGCTCCCGCCGCTTTCAAGTTCAGATGCATACCGGTATAACCCGGAAAGATCTGAAATATCGCTGTTTGCATTTATAATCTGTCGCATTAAATGATCCCGCGCCAGCCCCCATTGTATATATTTACTGCTGTCAGAGAAATATTCCGACATTCTTGCACTTAGCCCCCTTAAGGCCTCTTCAAATTCCGATGATTTATTCTGTTCGCCGGGTAATACCGTATTTACATCAAAGTAGGCGGTCAGTTTCTGTGCTGCATTTATATCTACACCGTTAAGCGTAAAAGTATTGGTATACGAAAAAGCCAAAAACCCGTTTTTAACCGCAATAATATCTTTTATTCCCCAGGTATTTCTGTCTGACAGGGAAACATAATTTTCGTAATTTCCGTATATTCCTGCAAATTTTGACAGCCAATTACGGTACTCTGCATAAGAGGTTTCATTAATTTGGTTTTCATTTGCAACAACACCATTCAAAATGTCCCGTACTTTTAATGACAGCATCATTCTTTCAAAGCTTTCTTTATATTGATTATAAAGGTCTTCATATTCTTTGCTTTCGTACGGACGCCGTTCTTCATTATTATTGTATAAATCAGATAATATCGATAAAGCTATATTGGCCCTTTGAAGTTTATCCCGGCAATATGCTTCATCATCTGCATCCAATTCAAGGTATGAAGTACTTGCCCATCTTCGTATGGCATCTTCCTTTTCATAAAGAAAACGCTTATATTCCATCCCGGTATATTTACTTTTTACCAGGGTATAAATATTATCATACACGGATCCTGCATTTGAAAAATCAACTGCCCGCATTGAATATTCTGCAATAAGAACATTTATCTGCGCTTCCCGGTTCTTGATTTCAACTGCACGGGAAGCAAGTTCTTCCTTAATGCCCTGTGTATCCATACGGGAATATTCATAACCAAATCCAAGACGCATAATTTCGTCTTTTAAGCTGTTTTCCTGTATAAGGTGTCTTTGAAATATTCCGGATTCAATATTATAGGCGTCAACAAGGGAATACGGAGACCATTCAATTATTTCCTCATTCCATGATGTTTGCCGGTCGGCAAAATACGGATTCAGCAAAGAAATCAATTCATTATTTTCTTTTTCCGCAACGGCATCATTATATAGAGCCAGAGCATCATTTATGATTTGAGTATTTCTGCCGGTTCGGACAATTGAATCAATTAAAACCCCTTCGATCCATGTTTCGGCGCCAATAAGCGCCGGATCAACGCCTTGTATATATTCCGCCGTTAAATATTGCCGCCAATGTTTGCGTGCATTTTCTTCTGAATAGATCTTTTCCTGTAAAAACGCCGCATATTTTTCAATTAACCTGTATTGCCATGACAATATCATTTCACTTCTTAATAAATCCTCATACGAAGCCTTTAATTCCTGTGAGGACAGATAGCTCGTGTAATTATCTTCCTGCTCCAATAATGCAAGATAATTTGCTTCTTTTATTTCAAATTCGTTCATATAAACAGAAATATTTATCCCCATTTTCCTTTCGCTGACTATTGCTTTTGCGGCAATATATTCGGCAAATGACTCTTTCCATAAATTACACTCTGTTTTTATCCATTCGGGAATAAATTCAAGCCGGCTGTCAAGCCCATATAAAAATTCGGATACAATCCTGTCAATGTCCCCCTTACAATCAAAAAGAACATCTCCAATGGTTTTAACATCGGGGAGGAACACGTTATCGGTCACAATGCCATATTCCAGAAAATAACTTCTGAGACCGAACAATAGTTTTTCGGGAGATTCTTTTTCGGTAAAATAACTCATTACCCCATAATTCTGGTAAAGTTCCGCCAAACCTCTGACCAGATTATAATCGTACAATTCTGTTGACAGAAACCCGTCAGTACCGGCAAAAAAGCTTCCGCCGGAAACAAACCAGTTTATTATCTCAGTATGCCCGTCTTCGCTCAAAGCGGCGTCATTGCCCTGTAAAATACAATCCAGAAAATCATTTAATATTGCAGCCGCTTCTTCTGCGGCATCTGTATCGATAAGACAAAATGACGACAACAACTGTATATCTTTATCGGTTTCAGTTTCACCGTCAATAAAACAATTCAACGCTTTTATTTCAAGAGTGAGCCGCGCCGCAAGTAACGCAGACATGCTTTTTTCAACTTCACGGGAAAGGATATCGCTCAAATTGTCCGCTTGAAATAATGCTTTTTCTGTTTCCGACGGCGTATAGCCCCTTGCTCCGTAATACCAGCCGGCGCCCGTTTCCGCTGTAAACAACCGTAAACCCTGTTCACGAATTTCTACCGCAGCCGCCGCCGATGATTTTGCCGCAGAAATCAATTTGATAATTAATTTCCGGTATCTTTCCGTTATTCCGGAAATAATCCCGCTTTCGGCGCCGGATTCAACTGCTTTGGCAATTTCCTTTTCACGCCGGATCAATAATTGTTCAACCGTACTGTACGCCGGGTTATCAAATTCAAGACCATAGTCTTCAATAGACAACGGCAAATCATCATCTTTATCGAATACTTTTATATTTTGAAATATTTCCTGCAAATCAGAAAGCGATAATCCGCCGTCCTCACCATTAATCAAAATCTTTAAAATATCCCCTGCTTCTTCCCGCTCCCCTGCAAATTCAAGATCCATGGCGCTCTGTAAATAATTCAGATAAACGGCGTCATCGCCGAAATTTTCCAGAAGCCTGTATTCCTCAAGAAGTGTTTTATACTTTATCTGAAGCTCCCCGTAAACATAATCGCTGCGGCCTGCAGTATATACCGCCATGATGGCAGAATATTCACTGTTTAGCGCACTAAGGATATGTTCTGCGGCCTGCAGTTTAAAGGCTGCTTCGTTCATTGCAGCCTGAGCGTTCAGGATATCAATTCCGGCGGCGGTAAGCCTCTCCTGCTCTGCTTCATATTGAACAATCGCATCTTCATAATTGGCCTTTGCATTTTCCCATCGTCTGACGCCTTCCGCATCTGTCATTCTTCCTGCAGATACTTCTTCTGCGTATGCCGAAACCGCCTCTGCAATGGCAAGCTGTTTTTCCCAATAGGCGGCCTGCGCTTTTGCCCGCAGCAGCGCTATCTGGTATTCATCAAGATTAAAGTCCTCACTTGACGCGTCATCTCCAAGAACATCGGCAAGGCCGCCTTCACCCATAATCAATTTAAAATCGGAAACTATGGTCTTTTTGGCTTCCAGGGCTTTTTCATAAAATAAATCGTACAAGGCGGACCATTTTTTCATTTCTCCGGCGGTTTTATATAATTCCTGGAAATCATCAGTATTCAGGTAACTCACCCGTTCAAAAAGTATATTCGCCTGATCCCCGGTATATTTTCCGTCAAGGAGATCCTGTATTTCAAACCAAAGCGGATATTGCCCGGCAAAAATGGCAAGACCGGCCTGGTATTGTTCCATATATTGATCTTTTTCATCCTGGGGAATATCGGCATTTATCAAATCTTCCAATTCTTTTAGCTCTGAATAATCATTTTCATAATCGCCGCTTTGCTCATAGGCTTGCTGCACTGTCCGCCACCAGGATTGGATCTCATTGTCAACCCATATTCCAAAACTGCCGCTCAAAAGGGAAGGCGCTTCGCTGCCGCTGTACTGCAGAAGCCAATATTGAATGTTTTCCTGTGCCGCAGTAACAACCGAGCTTGATGTTACATACATATTCATCCAGGCCTTTGCCTGCTCCACTCCGGCTTCTGTCCGTAATTGCATATCCCGTTCAAATTCAATTTTTGCGTCCTGTATCGCCTTTTCAAGATTTTCCGATGTTGTCTTAAAGACCGCCGCTCCGGACTCAAATAATTTCTTTGCGTTTAATTCCCAGCTTTGCCGTTCCTGTTCAAATTTATTGTAAGCGGCAATCCAGGCTTCATCCGCCTCAGCATAATACAGTCCTGCGTTCTGCTCCCATTCTATCCGCCGGATAAAAAAACGTTCCTCTGCATCTGTCCAGGCTTTAAGCCCTGCGTCAAATTGCCGCTGGTATTCTGCCAGCCATTCCGTACCGGCAAGAACCATATCGCCGCTGCCTGCCGCAGCTTCCTCTATCCTTGCCGTAAGCGACGCTATACCGGCGGCAGTTACCGCCTCTGCGTCACTGATAAGCCGTGCGGTAATTGCCCCGGCGGTTTCATCATTACTTTTTTTTCTGAGGCTCCACACATCTCCGGTACGCCGTGCGGTAAAAAGCCGTTCTTCGCGGGCGACAAGCCCTTCAAATTGTTTTTTTAAATTAAAAGTAGTTTTTGAAAGAACGTGCATGAGTTTTTCTTCAAATCCGCTGCGATCTTCGGCGGGGATATAGGACAGCAGTTCGGGAAACGCCGCAGCAGTATAGGCGGAAAAAACTCCCGTTTCCGTTTCAAGATGATTTTTGGCGGCGTCCTGCCACTGATCAAGGTCCTGGATAAAATTCCGGCCTTCTTCACCGGGCCGTATAAATGACGGATCTCCGGTTTCTTTGTCGTACATAATATTTCCGTCATCATCAAGATGATAAATATAGTGCAAATTTGATTCATCAATGACATTGTTTATCTTTGAAGCAAAAGATTCTGTTTCATCGCCAAAGAAACGGGAAAACAGCCATTGGGTAAAACGGTCTTCCAGTTCTTCACGGCTCCATTGGGTGATCGTTTTTTCAGCTTCGATTAAAAGAAGCGGATCGTCGTACAATTCACCGGCAATAAATTCCCATGAGGAGAGCGACAGATCTATGCCCCGCCGCGCTTCCGCTATCCACCTGTCAGGACTCAGCTCCCGGTCTGCCCTGCTAAAATGATAGTCAAAGACCGATTTGTCAAAGCCTTTAACGTCCGGTTTGTTTTGCGAGAAACCGTTTAACGGAATAAGAATGAGTACCAGGACCAGTGCGGTAAAATTTTTCGTTGTCATACAGAAACCCCGAATCAGATAACAATTCCGCTCAAGCGGAATATCCGGAGCCTTTTGTCTCCGGGTGAAAAAAAATAAAAATCTTTCTGAATATCACCAATAATGCCGGAAGAAAACTTACTGAACAGACACATGACGATGCAACCCCAAGGGCCGTAACCAGAGACAAGCTTCTGACAAATGAATTTGTTCCCTCCCGGAGAAACAAAAACGGCAGGGCTCCGGCGATGGTTGTACCGCCCGTGGCAAGCAAACAGGGAAGCCGTTCGCGCAGAAGCAGATACAGGCGCACAGGGGTAATGATTTTTCGTTTTTCTGCAAAAAACCTGAGCCCGTCGGCGCAGAGTACCGAGGCGTTAACTGCCATACCGCTTACCGCAACAAACGAACAGGCCGAAACAGGATTTACCGGCTGCCCGCCTGCGGCAAGAAACAGGGCAGGGATCGCCAGGGACGGGGGAACCACGGAAAGAATTGCCAGCGGCAGAGTAAAAGACTCGTTTACCGAAGCGATAACCATGTAGCAAAAAAGCAGCGCCAGTAAAAAGGAAAGAACGGTTCCCGAGAGCGCCTCTGCCCTCTGTATCGCCCCGCGGTCAAATTCAACGGTATAACCCGGCGGCAATTCCAGATTGTCAAGCGTCCCGGCAAGGGCCTGTTTTACCCGCCGCGGGTCCATAGGCTTTGTGCTGATTGTTATGGAGGCGGTGCGGCGGCGATCCTCCCGGCGTATACCTGCCGGTTCCCGGCCTTCCTTCGTCTTCACAAGGGAATCAAGCGTAATGGATGCGGTGTTGTCCGCCGCATTGATCAGTATGCCTTCTGTCTCTTTACGTGACGGCGTTCCTGCCCCGTTCCAGCGCACCCTGACATCGGTTTCCCGTTCGGAGTTTATTCTCTTATAGGCCACCGGTCCGTGAACGCCCCGTCTGAGTGTATCCATGGCATCGGAAAATAAAACACCCGCTGTGTTAAGCCGTTCCCGGTCGGGGACAAAGGTAATCCTCCGGCTTCCCTCTTTGAAGTTGAGTACCGTTTCCCGGACCAGAGGATGAAAGGCGCACAGGCGCGCCAGTTCCTCAGCTTTTTCCCTGCATTTTTGATCTTCATCCCCAAAAATTTTTATTTCCCAGTTCCGTTCGCCGCTTGAGGTTTCGGGAAAGAAAATAAACCCTCCGGGTATTTCTACGGATTTTGCAAGAGACCGGATTTGATCAGGGCCGGCCTTGTGATTATCAAAAGATATCAGAACTGAACCCGAAGCGGTCCGGGCGCTGGTCTGTACACTTTTAATTGATTCGCCTGAAGTTTCTTTAAGTTTTTCCGCATATTCGGCAAGCAGCCGGTCCGCAGCCTCTGCACGAAGCCCTCCTTCAAATTCGATATGGGCGTATACCGAATCCCCGGAACTTTCGATTCCTGCGTCCGCCCCGTTGATTATCAGCGCGGCGGCGCCGGCGATCGAAATTGCGATCCCGGCGGCAATCAATATTCCGGGGCGGCTGACGCAAAGCCGCATATCCGCCGCCAAAAGCCGCAGGCAGAAACGGCGTATGCGCCGGGCCGTTGTTGATACACATCGATATACACATATCAATACACCTCTGGAAGCATCTTTGGGTACGGCAGGCCGCTTTACCTCAGGATTTTTCATATCCCAAAGAAAGAGGGGCGGCAGAAGGGTAAGGGCAAAAATCAGGGAAACCAGGGTAACCATGCCAATCGCCCAGGCCATAGAACGGATTAACCCTGTCGTGGATTCCGCAAAGCCAAGGGGAAGCAGGCTTGCGATGGTGGTCACCGATCCTGAAATCAGGGGGCCGCAGAGCCGCCGCATACCGGACCGCGCTTCTGCAGCACTGCCGCAGGATGTGAGCCGGTCTGTGCAGATAATAACCGCATCTACTGCGGCGCCAACTCCGGCGGAAAGCCCCGCCAGAATAGAACGATCCATCGGATACCCAAGCAGGGAGAGCAGGGCGGCAGAAACAACACAGACGCCGGGAACTGAAAGCGCGCAGATAAGGCCGGTGGGCCTTGTCCGGTTACCCTGCCGCCCGCTTTTATTTCCGCTTCGTCCTATTACGGCAGACATCAATGCCACAAGACACGACCCCTGCAGGGCGGCAAACAGCACGGACCGGAGCGCCGCAGTTTCCTCATCTCCGCGATCGGAAAGAATCGTATATTCAAGGGGTACCTGCGTATTTGCCAATTCCCGTTTTATTTCCCGTGATAATTTTCCCAGGTCGGCGCCGGAACTTCCCATGATGGAAATCACCGCGGCCCTTTTGCCATCCAGCCGCGAAAAAATATCGGGCTCACGTTCCTGTTCCAGAACCGAGGCGATCTCATTGAGACGCACTGTCCTGCCGCCGCCAAGGGGAATAAGGGCCAGCGCCAGCGCAGAACTGTCCCGGTAACGTCCATCCACTGTGATAGTAAATTCCCTGTCCCTGTCCCGCAAGTTTCCCCCTGAAAGCAGAACATCGTTCATTCCGAGTGCGGCGGCAACCGCGGACGGACTCAAGCCCAGCGACACGGCCTTATCGGGATTCAGGGCGATAATAATTTCTGTGAGTCCTGCGCCTGAAACTTCCACCTCTCCGGAACCTTCCAGCGCTTCAAGATGGGGCTTTAAAATTCGCTCCAGAAGAACTGCGGTATCACTTACCGTTCCGGAGGGGGCAAAAACCGCGGCGGACCAGACCGGTATCCTTGAATTATCGGAACCCAGAATCTCGGGCCGCTGGGCTGATGAAGGCAGGGTTTCGTATACACTTTGCGCAGCTTCCCGCACCGCCTCATACTGTCCGCTTCTTCCCCGGTCAAAATGAACCACCCCCCGTACCATGCCGTTTTCACTGAAGCTTAAAACATTCCGCACACCGGAAATTGCCGAGAGCGCATCTTCCAGCGGAATTGCCGCGCTCCGCTCCATTTCCCGTGCATCAACTCCATAATGCCGCAGGGTAACGGTATAGGCCGTACTATGGGCGCCCTGTCTGTTGAAATCACCCGGAGAAACAAGAATAAAAATTGAAAGAACACATAACCCAAGGCCGATGCAGAGGCAGGCCTTTTTTCGCAGAAGCCAATTATTCATGCCCGCCCCTCCATTGAAAAAACCGGATAAATACCGGCGGCATTGCAAAAAGGGTGAGCAGGGTTGAAGCGATAACGCCCCCAAGCATTGCCACAGACATTGATCGCTGCGAAGCTCCCAGGGGACTTAGGGCCAATGGAAGGAGGGCGATTACCGTAGTCGCGGTGGTTATCAGCACCGCCTGAATACGTTCACAGGCCCCTTCATAGACCGCCCTGACCGGCGGAAATCCGGAACGGATCTTTTCTTCGCTAATCTCAAAAAGGATGATCCCGTTATTCACGGCAAGGCCAAAAAGAGCGGTAAGCCCCAGGACCGATCCTGAATCAAGATTTGCCCCGGCAAGAAACAGGGCAGGACCTGTTCCCGCCAGAGAAAAGGGAATACTCAGCATAAAAACCAGGGGGAGTGAAAAAGATTCAAACTGGGCGCCCATAGTCATATAGAGGAGAATGAGAACGAGGCAGACAGTTACGAGGAGACTGGTACGGTAACGGGTAAAGGCCGATTCATCGGCGCGGGAAACCCGGGATGTTTCAGAATTTTTTTCTGCAGAAAAAGAGTCCTGTATTGCCGCAGAAAGATTTTTCCCCCTGCCGGGAAGCGGCAGGGCGTCAAGATAGATCACATCTCCCCGGTCAAGCCGGGCCAGGGCTGCCTGGGATTCCCGCCGTTCTATCCTGCCGAGGGAAGAAAGAAAAACCTTCCCCCCTTCAGCAGCAAGGGGTATCTTCCCCAGCAGAAATTGCGGCGCCAAATCTGAAGGATCGATTATTCCCATATCCATTTTTCCCGAGACCCGTACATTGAGGGGCCGTCCTTCGATCTCAAGCTGCGCCGCTATCTGCCCCTCGGTAACGGTGTACAAAGTTTCCGCAATCTGCGCAGTGCTGATCCCGAGATACGCCGCAGCTTCCCGGTTCGGGAGCAGCCGCAATTCAGGGCGGGTTCCGGATGGCCGCATGTTCAGGGACAGGAGATCCGGCCCAAGCCTTTTTTTCATTTCCCCGGTAACAAGGGCGGCCCGTTCCGCAGTTTCCGGAGGATCTTTTCCGCGGACTGCCAGAGTACAGGCGGAGGCAAGTCCAAGCAGCCGCTCGGTCCTGTCCTGCGGAAATGAAACAGAAACAATTGTCCCTTCGGGGAGGAGGTCAACGGCCCCGTCAAACGCTGCAGCAAGGCCGCTGCGGATCTCCTCCAGGGCTTTTTCGGGGCCGGCGTTTTTATTCAGCACACAGTGGAGGATAAGTTCCTCTTTCCGGTAGTCCGTATCCGCACGGCGGCCGACGTCCTCATCTTCTGATCCCGCCTTTCCATAAACGGTATCGACGCAGGGCAGCCCGGCAAGCAGGGAGGAGATTGCCGATCCTGTCTTTCCGGCAGATTCAAGAATCATACCCGGCAGGAACGCAAGGGAAACCTGCACCTCCTCCGCGTTCTCAGGGCTCACGAAAGCGGCGGGTCTGCTTAAAAGGAGCGCTGCCCCGAGAAGGCTTGCAAGGGATGCGGCGACAAGAAGCCGCAGCGGATGCCGGAGGGCAGGCCGCAAAAAACGGCGGTACTTTTTCTCAAGGCTTTTATCTGCCGATAAACCCCGCCGTACCGCATTTTTCCCCGGTTCAAACGGTTTAAAGAAAATCCGGTACAGCGGCGGAATACAAAATTGGGCATAGAGCCAGCCTGCGGTAATTGATGAAACAAGGGCCGCAGCGGTATCTCCAAAAATACTCCCCAGCGGGCCGGGAAGAAAAATAACCGGAACAAAAACTACCGCCGTGGTGATTGTCGAGGCTGCGCTGGAAAGCGCAACCGATGCGGCGCAGCAGCCGATTTCTGCGGGAGACGGGCGCTCACGGCAATTACCAAAACTGCGGTGCAGCAGATCCAGCACGATGACGCCGGTATCCGAAACAAGGCCGATTCCCAGCGCCAGCCCGCCAAGGCTCATGCCGTTGAGGGACCTTCCCGTCAGCGCCAGAACGCAGATACCTGCCGCCGCAGATATGGGGATCGAAACCGCCGCAAGAAGGCTGTACCTGATCCGGCGGATAAAAAAGAACAGGGTCCCGATCACCGCAGCAGCTCCGAGTGCGGCGGAAACTCCCAGGCCGGATACTCCGCGGATAATATTTTTTGAAGAGTCCCGGACCAGATGTATCTCGGCGTCCCGTGAGAAAAGGGAGGCTGCTTCATCCAGAACCTTTTGTATATCACGGGACAGCCGTACCGGATCTGCACCCGGGCGGCGGTATATTTCCAGAGCCGTTTCTTCGCTGCCGTTACAAACAAAAAGGCTTTTCCGGCGGGCGTGTTCCCTGCGTATCTCTCCTGCATCCGTAAGCTGCAAAGGTCCGGCCCCCGCAGGCAGGATCAAACGGGACAATTCCCCCACAGAGCCGGGCCGCCCGGAACTTACTATTACCAGTTCCTGATCGCCCTCGCGGGCATTCCCCGCAGGAATATCCGCTGTTTCCGCAGAGAGTATCTGCACAAATTGCCCCGCAGAAAGCCCGCGGGAAACCATACGGGGTATGTCCAGCCGCACCCGTTCCTCTTCGGTGTCGCCTCCGGCAAGAATTATCGTGCCTGCGCCGTCAATCCTGCGGAGCCGTGCCCGCAGTTCATATTCTGCAAGGCTCCGGGCAAAGCCGCTGTCCCCGTTCAGGGACCGGACGGCAATGATTGCATGAGGAAGGGCGCCGGGATCTCCCGGCACTACTGCCGGTTTGCGGACTCCGTCGGGAAGGCTTGGATACACCGCGTCAATGGCCTCCCTGACAAGTACCGAGGCGGACATGACATCGGTTCCCCAGCGGAAATCCAGCGTTACCAACGAAGACCCGTCACGCGAAATGCTCCGCATACGTTCCAGCCCCTTCACCGGAGAGAGAGCATCCTCAACCGGAATGGTGATAATCGACCGCACATCAGGGGCGCTCATGCCGGGGTATACCGTTTCCACCGTTACCCGGGGAACCTGCATTTCCGGAAGCTGATCCAGCTTCAGGACAGAAAGAGAAAAAATTGCCCCGGTTATAAGCGCCGATAAAACCATGATCACCGTTACCGGACGGCCTGCGCACAGGCTGATAAGTTTTTTCATTTGTCCGCCTACTTCAAAAGACTTATACGAAACGGTGTTTCATTCCGGTTTCCAAGGCTGTCTTTGAGCCCCGCGCCGATTTGAAAATGCACCACTCCGGCATTGATGGAATTGGTCAGGTATCCCCGTATCTCGACCCGTTCGTACATTTCCCATCCGCTTTGGGGAGACAGGATCGAAAAATCGCCGCCGCTGACACTCCGCCCCGAAAAGGACAGCGCATTATTACTGGTATCAATGCGGAACAGTTCCATTACAGAAAACAGATCGGGCTTTGCCCCCTGAGCGGTATCAAAATACAGTTCTATCCATTCAGGAATTGCCGTACCGTAAGGGAAACGATCCCCGCCGCCGTTGATTGGAAGATCGGCAAATAGATCATCAACAGAATAAAAGACAAGCTCCTGCTCATCTTCCGGTATTTTTCCCGGGGCAAGGGGAAGGCGTATGCCGGCAAGCGACGGGGGCTTTGAATATTTTCCATCGGCAAGAATCCGAAAGATCATTTCACCCTCACTTTCATTTTCTCCCGCGTCTCTGACTCCGGCCTTCAGGTGAAAATAAAAACGGCTTCCCCAGACAGGCCGCCCCGCAAAAGCAAAAATGATTTCTTCGGCAAAAAGCGGAGTTGTTTCCATGATGAGCGGCGGAGCGCCTTCGGCATTTAAAAACGATGTAAGGGAAGCCGTATTCACCGGTTCAGAAAACCGCAGGGCTATCCGGTCATTTTTCTCCCACCCATCATTTTCCGTAAACAAATCAAAATTCGATTCTGCAAGTTCCGTATAACTGCCGTCTTCTTCCAGGCGATACGCCCCCGTTAAAAAGGGCTTTGTTGTATCATCCCCAACGGTAAAATTACTTAAAAAATCTTTCCCCATGCTTACCCCGGTAATTCCGGTAAGGGATGCAGAGACCCGCAGCTCATACCGAAGCCGTTTCCACTTTTCCGCCGGGGTAAACACCGCGGTCCTGCCGTCTCCTTCAATCTGCCAGACGCCGCTTATCGCGGGGCTGATTGAAATAAATTCATTGCAGGATGTAACGGGCAGCGCTTCCGAAAAAAAGATGCGGATTGTACCGCGGTCATCTGTCATCACGCTTTCCGGTTCCGGAACAATGGAAAGCAGCCGCGGGCGGATCCCGTTGTACCGCGTGCTAAACCTTCCTTCAAAACGCTGATCCAGAGAAAGCCCGGCAGTATCATGGGCATCGGCGGCTAAAGAAATAACATAATCACGGTTTTGTTCAAGGGGGGCGTCGGGAGTAAAGATCACCTTCCTGCCGTCCCGGTTGAAAGCCCCCTTTACCCTGTTCCCGTCTTCGGTCATGGAAAAATACCGCTCCACGCTTGCCCGGTCGGGATCGTGGGAAAAAGACAATGATACCGGCAGCGCCCCTGCCGCATCGTGGTAGCCTTCGCCGGGGTTCCAGAAGGAAACTTCAAACGGCGACTCCCGCAGAATATCGCAGGCGAAAAATAAAAACGACGCAGGAACGATCAGGAACATCCGCCTGAATACCCGCTGCATTTGTTTTATTTGCTTCATTTAATTGCCTCCAGATAAAGCGCCTGATCTTCTTTCAGATACATTCCCCCGCCGTTATTGATTCCCCCTTTCCCGCCGGGGAAGTTCAGCCTGAAATAATGACTGACCCCTGCGGCGCCGCTTTCTACACCTTCCCATTCCATGCGAAGGCGGTCGTCAGAAAGCCAGCTCACAAACCGGAGTGCAACAGGATCAAGCACACCGGGAAAAAATGGTTCCAAAAAAATTCTCAACGCCGTATCGGATTTTGCCCCTGCGGTAAAGGGCATGGAAAAACGGATGGTAAAACGCAGCGTCTCGCCGCCCGCAGCATCAACAGGAACGGCAAAAACCGATCCGTCCGCAGGATCTTCCGCGGGATCAAGTCCGTCGGCAGTAAAGGAGAGGATGCGCAAAAACGGAATATCCGGTGTAAAATTGATACGATAGTCGGAGCCTGTTTTAAGCCCGCCAAAATCGGCGGTGTCGCCTGATACGATAAGGGTGTAAATCGTTTCCGGTTCAGGATCGCTTGAGGGAATAAAAACGACGGTGGTACCGGAGATTTGTTCTGTCCGTCCCGAAAGTGACGGCTCAAACCGTATCGCACGGAGAACGTTTTCCCCCATAACCTTATTAAAGGCCACCGCTATTCCCTGTCCCGGCCCCGGACCAATTTCATCAAGATCTCCTCCCGAGGGAATCCATGCGCCGCCGGATTGAAGCGCCGGATAGGCCCTGACCACTTCCGGAAAAATTCTGTCTTCATCGGTGGTAAATTGGGCAGAGAGGGCTTTTGCCAGCGGAACGCCGTCACGGCTCGGCGCGTTGGTACTCACCGACCAGCGGTACACGGTCCAGGGTGCAAGGGGATTTTCGGAATATACCCTGAGCAGGCGATCATCATCCTGCCACTCAAATTTTTTTTCACCCGGCGCAGTAATCGTAAACGCCGCCTCCGTGCCAAGCCGTTCCATCGGTTCGGAAAACCGTAGTGTAACCAGACAGCGTTCATCGCCGTTCACCCCCACCGATGCGCCGTCACCGGGGTGGAAACTTTCAACCAGCGGAGCAGGCGATTTATTTATCGCATAAAAAGAAACATACCGGTTAAGCCTGAGTTCCCTGCCGTCAAGCGAATACACCAGCCCTGAAAGAGAAAAAGCATACCGCCTTCCGGCTTTCCATCCCGCTGCGGGAACAAAGCAGAGGGCATCCCCTTTCCAGGAAAGGTCACCCTCCACTACCCCGCCTGCATAACTTACCTGGAGGGCATTTTCCGCATCGCTCTTTTTCATCGCCGTATCAAAACTGATAACCACCGGATCGTATTCGCCTTCCAGTACCGTATCAAGGCCATCGGGCGAAAGATCAACTCCGATGATGCGGAGATCCATAAAGCCGCAGGATGTAAAAAGAAGCCCGGTGAGGAGCCAAATAATAAATTTTTTATTTTGCCGCCACATGAGTTCCCTCCCGCAGATCGCCATCGGGCCGCAGTACCACGGCTTCCCCCGCGCGCAGGCCGGAGACAATTTCCCTGTCACTGCCAAGGGAAACGCCGGCAACAACTCTTCGCTCTGTTACGATCCCGTTTGAAATTACAAAAACCCGATCCCCGTTGTCTTTTCCGCCTGTCAATGCCGATTCAGGAATTACCACTGCCTGCCGCGGCGGTCCCCGGGTGACCTCTACCCGCACAAACATACCCGGTTTCATGTTCAGCGAACCTGAGCCGTCCAATAAAACCCGCACGAGAAACGTGAACGATTGGCTATCCGCCTGCGGATACACAAGGTCCACTTTTCCTTTTTCCGTTTCACCTGATCCGTCGATCTGAACGAGCGCCGCCATGCCTTTTTCAATGTGCAGGGCTTCGGATTCAGGCACGGGAAACAGGGCGTACAGGGACGTGGTATCCATGAGGGTAAGAATTTTGTCGTCCCGCTTGACCCGTTCCCCCTCTTCAAGATACCGGGCCCCGACGATTCCGCCGCCGGGACTTTTTATGCGCAGTTCCGACTCGGCAATCAGTACCGATTCAAGCTCCTTTGCCGCCGCCTCAAGCTGGGATTTGGCCGCATCCAATTCCGCCCCAAGGCTTGCCGTGAGCAGGGTGATAAATGCACGGGCCTTTTCTGCGCGCTCACCGGGAATCTGCATACCCGCGGCGGCAAGGTCCTGATCCCGGCATCCAATTCTCCTGATATCAAGTTCTTTTTCCATAAGCTGCAGCTGTTCCCATTCAGAATCCAGCGCAAAGCGGCTGCTGCGCATCGCTTCCCCGCTCACCCCGCCGGCTTCAAAAAGAACCTCCTGATCCCGGTACTTCCTCTGATCTTCCTCCCAAACTTTTTTTGCCTGCTCCAATTCCGCTTCGGCTTTTTCTATCGTGAGGATCCGGGCCTCTGCCTGGAATTCCCCTTCAAGGAGACGGGATTTTGCAAGCCCAACGGCGGCTTCCGCCTGAGCATAGGCTTTTTCGGCCCGCCCCACTGCCAAATTTATCTGCGGATTTTCCAGAAGGACCATCAAATCCCCGGTGCGCACCGTATCGCCTTCGCGGAAATATATTTTTTTGATCGAGCCTTCCTGTGCGGCGGCAATATCGGTTTTTGTCAAAAACGACAACGTACCGAATCCCGAAGTCTCGTCGGGCAGTTCACGGATCGCCGCAGCAAAGGCCCGCACCTGCCTGACCTCTTCTTCCTGAACAGATGGTTTTCCGCCGCAGGAAGAAACATTCAGAACCGCAAGAAAACAGAAAAAATGTAATACCGCTGTTTTATGTACTTTCATAATCCGCTCCATTGACCAATTTCGTTATCCGATGCGGCAAACGCCGCCAGTTCTCCGGGCCTGAGATCAAGAATTTTTTCCACCGCCCGTTCCGCTTCCAGAAGGGCAACCGCCGCTTCCACCGCCGATATTTCTTTTTGTGTATATTCGATCATGTCTTCCATCAATTCGATCCGGGTTATCTGCCCCAGTTCCAGCCGCAGTTCCTCAATACGGCGCCGCTCCGCCCCGAGGGCAAGCGCTTCCACTGCGGCCTGCCGTTTCTCCTCGGCAAGACCGCATTTTTCCACTGCCGCAGCGGCGGATCTGCCAATCCGCTCAAGCGCCATACCAAGCCGGGTTCTTTCCAGGGACAGGGCAAGTTCCGCCCGGTGTTTGTCCAGGCCCGAAGCAGGGTCCGGCAGCGGCGTAAAGCTGTTCTGCACACGGGCAGTTTTATCATACGGCGGCTCCAGGCCCGCCCCTGCGTTGAAAGTGTTTGTAAACCAGGGGCTTGCAAATTCCACACTCAGGCCCACAGACCAGTTTTGGCGGGTCAACGGATACCGCTGCCCGTTCAGTCCGAAGCTTCCGGTCAAGCGAAGCGTTGGAATCCATGAGCGGGATGCATACTTTAGTTCTCCTTCTTTTTGAATGACGGCAAAGCGGGCCTCTGTCAAATCGGGGTTCCGGAAAACCGCCAGGGACCGTGCGGCGGCAGGTGAAGGCAGAAAAGTTTCCCGGTTGATATCAACCTGTTCAGCCAGCAGCGGCATCTCATCCAGCTTGAGAATTTCGGCAAACTGCCGCTCGGCTTCGGCAAGATCAATACGGAGGGAAAGCAGTTCAAGCCGGGCCAGGGAGAGGGTCAATTCTGCCTCGGCAAGATCAATCGGCAGGGCAAGGCCAAGATCAGTCTCCTGTTCCAATATCCGCCGCTGTTCCGAAAGTGAAACAAGCGCCGCTTCCCTGATTCCCACTACCGCCCGCGCGGAAAGAACATTCCGGTAAGAGGCAACCGCCGACTCGGCAATATCCTGCGCCATTCTTTCAAGCCGCGCCCCTGCAAGGGTAAGATCCATTTTTTCAAGCCGCCGCGACATGGCGGTTCTTCCCCCGTCCCAGAGAAGCTGATCGGCATTGATCGAATAATTTTTTAAAAATGAATCGGCGCTGATTTCTGCAAGCCGGTCATCCTCAGAAACGGCAAGGCTGATTTTTGGCAGATAGGCGCGAAGCCCCAAAACCCAGGCCCCTTCCCGTATCGCCTTCATTGCATATTCGCCGTGCAGTTCATCCGAGGCAGCTACGGCAAGATCTGCGGCGGCGGCAAAACTCAGGGGCGGCGCTTCATCCCCAAACAGAAAAAATATTTTGATACATAAAAAAAACAGCGCCACAAACAGCCTTGTCATTTCGTTATACCCTTGCCGGTCTTTCTTTCCGCAGCGTGCAAAGCGCTTACCGTCCGGCGGATGGCCGCATTAAGCATACGGCCGGTAATTTCCGATGAAGAAAACCCTCGGTCTCCCGACGCAGTTACCCGTCCCGCCGCCAGGGGAAGAGCTTCGATGACAGATCCGTCACGTAACCTCCAGATCCGCACCTCCATCGAAAAGGATCGCCTGGTCCGCCACCCCGAGGCAAATTCACGCTCACGGGCGCGTATATCGACGGCGTACTCCGCCGTTTCATTTTCTGCAGCCAGACCATAGCCCTGCCCCGCAAAAAACAGCGGCGCAAGGCCGGCAATTTCATTTTTTACCGACACCCCGCCGCCCATCAAATCCGCCGAAACTTTTTCCAGCCTGATAGTATGGGGCAGCGTTTTTCCCTGCGACCAAGATGAAGAATGATAAATATTTCCGCCCAGTGATTCGCAGGAAACGAAAATCGTCATCAGAAAAACAAAGGACAAAAAACGAACAAACTGTTTCATTGCAGAGCCTCCTTGATTACCAGCTCAAGATTTTCGATAGATTTTACAAGCGGAGTTTCCCAGGGAAGCGCCGCCCTGGCCCGATCCAGATCTTCCAGCGCCAGTTCCCCCTTCCCCATAACCCAGCGGATTTTTGCACGATCCATATAGACCAGCGCCGTTTCTGCCGACGCCTCCGCCGCCCTGTCCAGCAGGGCCAGAGCGTCCCCGTCTGCGCCCCGTTCCCGTTCCAGATCCGCGGCCAGCCTGAGCGCCCTGATGTTTGCAGGATCATCGGCAATGAGCGACTCGGCGATCCCCGCAGCTTCTTTTTTTCCCTGTTCCCGGAATATCCGCGCCAGATAGATCTGCGCCTCAACCGAAGAAGGCCGGAGATCCAACGCCCGCCGCAATGATTTTTCCGATGCGGCAAGATCCCCGGAAAAATATTCAGCCTTGCCCCGGAGAACAAGCGCCGGCGGGAATTTTTTCACGCCGCCCAGCGCCTTTGCAGTTTCGGGAAAGCGGCCCTCGTAATACAGTTCCCGGGCCCGGGCATAGCGAAGCAGAGTCTCCTCGTTCGCAGAAAAATATTTTTTGCCTGCGTATTTTCCTGTGCCGGTGCTTTGGAAAGCGCAGAATACAAATATTCCGATGAGTAAAAAGAACACTGCCGGCGCCGCACGCTTAAAGAGTTTCATTTTCAATTTCATCCTTAGCCCTTGCAGATATAGGCAAGCCGTTCGGCAAGGCGCCCTGAGGACTCTGACGCCAGCGCGGAAAAATAATCCCTGAATTTCGGCGTAAGGGACAGCGCCTTAAGTGCGCCGACCGCATAAACCGTATAGGTGTTATCGGGAAGTGCAATAAGCGGCATCAGGGGCTTGAGGATTTCCGGATCCAAACGGGAAACCGCCCGGGTAATAATGCCTTCAATTTCCGCCCGTGATTTGATCGCCTTGCCGTCACGGGGATCGAGGCCAAGAAATTCAGCGAGGATGTTTTGACATTCCCCCGTAAAGGGACCCTGCGGAGAAAGGGCAAGACAGCGATCCGCATATTCCGCCGATGCAGAGCCGGTAAAAACCCGCGCCCCGCGGTACCAGTATTCGGGAAAAGTGCTGTACCGGGCCCGTATCGCCCTGTATGACGCTCCGGCGCTTCTGTTTCCATTGTCCTGTTCCAATGCGCAGACCAGCAGCATCCAGCGGTCAAAACTATCGGGCTCTTCCCCATCAGCAAAAAGCCCGGACAGCAGCCCCTCCGCTTCATTCCATCGCCCCGAAACAAAGGCAAGCGCCGCACGAGCGGAACGCGCCGCTTCTTCCCGGTAGGGAGCATTAAACGAATGCGAAGCATTCGACGAATGCAAAGCATTCGATGGTTCACCCAGGGAAAGAATCTTTTCAAGCCCCGCTTCAATTTCTGTTTTCTGAATCTGCCCAAACCCATACGCCCAGGCCAATTCCTTATAGGCCGCAATCACCGCCCCCGAATAATCTCCCGCATCTTCCCGAATGGTCGATTCGGCAAGCCCCATACCCTGAAAAAATCCACCTGCCCGTTCCAGCTCGGAAAATTCCTCCAGGCTGACCTCCGGACCGGCAGCGCCTCCCCGTTCACCGGACAGCCCAACCGGCAATTCCGCGCCGGATACGATCTGCTCATCCGTTCCCGCGCCCGTTTTCACTTCCGGCGCCGGCCCCTTTTCGCAGGCGGCAAGGGACAACGCCGCCGCCGCGGCAAGCAACCGCCAAGTTCGTTTAAAAATCACGTTCATATTCAGCTCCATAAAAGTTTTATCTCCGGCCCGTTTCAGGACCGTTTTTCATACCCCTTATATGGCACTGACTATGCGTTTTGCTTTAGTCTTTTTGAAAAAAAGTGAAAAAAAGATGAAATATTTTTGTTTTTTAGGTGACTGATACCATGGGCGTTCATAAGAAAAATGAAGAGAAACCGCAGAGAACACGGAGTAGGCGCAGAGGACGCGGAGAATACCAAATAAACTTCAAATTCTCTTGTCTTCTCCACTCCGCGTTCTCCGCGT
>JAISJS010000251.1 GCA_031261385.1 Treponema sp. | reverse complement strand
TTCAGGCGTTAAAAAAAATGAATCTTGCCATAAACGAAAAAGAGATTACCGCCTTTATCGGCCCATCAGGGTGCGGAAAATCGACTCTGCTTAAAACCCTGAATCGTATGAATGATCTTATTCCCGAATGTAAAATTGAAGGGAAGGTACTTCTTGACGGCTCTGATATTTACGGCGGGGAAATTGAAATAAATGAACTCCGCAGGCGTGTCGGCATGGTGTTTCAGAAGCCAAACCCCTTTCCAATGAGTGTTTACGACAATGTGGCCTATGGGCCGCGGACTCATGGTATGGCCTCCCGCGCTCTTTTGGATGATATAGTGGAAAAATCACTGCAAAAAGCGGCGATTTGGAACGAGGTAAAAGACCGGCTTAAAAAAAGCGCCCTCAGCCTTTCAGGGGGACAGCAGCAGCGGCTTTGTATCGCCCGCGCCCTGGCCGTGGAGCCTGAAGTGCTTCTTATGGATGAACCGACCAGCGCCCTCGATCCCATTTCAACATCCAAAATTGAGGATCTTGTATTGGAAATGAAGAGTTCCTATGCTATAATTATGGTAACGCATAATATGCAGCAGGCGGCGCGTGTATCAGACCGGACGGCATTTTTTCTTTTGGGTGAAATCGTGGAATATAATTATACGGAAAACATATTTTCAAGTCCGCAGGACAAACGAACGGAGGATTATATCACCGGGAGATTTGGTTAATGAGAAATAAATTTGACAGTATGCTTGACACATTGAATAACGACCTTGTTTCAATGGGCGCGCTTTGTGAGAATGCCATTGAACACGCGGTAAGCGGCCTCCTTGATAATAATGCCGATTATGCAAAGGAAGCTTTGGCTCTTGAAAAAGAAATCGACAGAAAAGAGCGGGATATTGAAGGACTCTGTCTCAGGCTGATTCTCCAGCAGCAGCCGGTTGCAAAGGATCTGCGCCTTATCTCGGCGGCATTAAAAATGATTACCGACATGGAAAGAATCGGCGATCAGGCGGCGGATATTGCGGAACTTATTGATTTTATTGATATCCCTCCGGGGGGGAGTATCAACGAGCATATTTCAAATATGTCAAATGCGGCGGCAAAAATGGTGACGGAAAGCATAGACGCCTTTGTAAAACATGATATAAACCTTGCCGAATATGTCATTGGTTATGATGATGTCGTTGATAATCTGTTTACCCAGGTAAAAAAAGATATTATTGCCCTTATTTCAAAAGATGCGGTAAACGGGGAATCCGCGATAGACGAGCTTATGATTGCAAAATATCTTGAGCGCATCGGGGATCATGCGGTAAATATCGCCGAATGGGTCGTGTTTTCAATTACGGGTCTTCATAAGGGAGAAACGGTACATTGATATATTGCGTCGAAGATGATGAAAATATCCGTGAATTGCTGGTTTATACCCTTGTTAATACCGGTTTTGCCGCCCGGGGTTTTGCGGATGGAAAAGATTTCTTTACCGCCCTGGAAAAAACAGACGAAAAGCCGGAACTTGTATTGCTTGATATAATGCTGCCGGGCGAGGACGGCCTCAGCATATTAAAAAAAATCAAAAATATTCCGGTTATCCTGCTTACCGCAAAAGGAACGGAATATGACAAGGTTATGGGGCTTGACGCCGGCGCCGATGATTATATTACCAAACCTTTTGGAATGATGGAACTTGTTGCCCGGATAAAAACAGTGCTTCGCCGGACCAAGACGGCGGAAAAAGATGAAACTTTTTCCCTTGGTAATGTAACAATGTCTTTAAATTCCCACAGTGTATTGGTCAATAATAATCCGGTGGAAATTACCGTAAAAGAATTTGAATTATTGCATGTATTAATGCAGAATGCGGGTTTTGTTTTATCCAGAGATCATCTGCTTGAAAAAATTTGGGGATATGAACACGGGGCGGAGACCCGTACGGTAGACGTGCACATACGGACACTGCGTCAAAAGATTGAAAACGGCGGGGCGCCTTCCGGGATGATAGAAACGGTACGGGGGATAGGATACCGAATCCGCAAACCGGCAGGCGGAAATAAAACATGAGAAAGAAAATATTCTTAAGTATTTTTGCAGTCGCAATTGTTACATTTTCACTGGGTTCCGCAATAATCTTTAGTATTTTATACAACCGCTTTGTACAGGAAATACGGGAAGGGCTTGAAACCGAGGCCGCAAATGTACAATTGATTATAGACAATACGGATAATTCCGGTAATTTACTGCTTGCCGCCGTCGGCAGAAAAAGCAATAACCGCATTACGTTTATAAACAGGGACGGCGGCGTTATTTATGACAGTTTTTTTCCGGCAGAGACCCTGGACAATCATGCGCAAAGGCCGGAAGTGGCTCTGGCTTTCAAAACGGGGAGCGGAAGTTCAGAACGGGTATCAGACACTTTGGGGGAAAGAAACTATTATTACGCACTACGGCTTGAAGACGGGGGTGTAGTAAGGATAGCAAAAACTGCCAATAGTATGCTTGGTTTGATATCAGATACCATATATTGGATATTTTTATTGCTGCTCGGTTTGTTTATTTGCGCTTTTTTTCCGCACGTTTTTTAACAAAAAAAATTATTGAACCATTAAACACGTTGGATTTGGACAAACCGCTTGAAAATGTTTCTTATGATGAGATTGTCCCGCTCCTTCGCGCTTTGGAAGATAAAAATCAAAGAATAAGAAATCAAATCAGCTTGTTGTCGGGAAAACAAAGGGAGTTTGATTTCCTGACGGAAAATATGAATGAAGGTCTCGTAATATTTTCTGATGATAAAACAATTTCCTATATAAACAAAATGGCCTGCGGCGTATTCTCTTTTACTAAAAACAATTCGGAAAATGACACGCCGGCTTTTTTATCCCTGTGCAGAAACGCGGAATATGCAAGAATACTTGAAGACGCCTTTGCCGGGCGATCGGGGTTTTCAAAAATGGCGGATTCAAATCATGTGTATCTGCTTTCCGCAAATGCGGTAGAAACGGAACTGGGTTTATATGGCGCCGTTCTGTTTGTTCTGGATATTACCGAAAAAGAAATGAATGAAGAAATGAGGAAGGAATTTACGGCAAACGTTTCTCATGAACTTAAAACCCCGCTTACATCCATTATGGGCTATGCGGAGATTATTGAAAATGGAATCGCCAAAACGGAAGATACAAAGGAGTTTGCCGGAAAAATTCACAAAGAAGCATCCCGTTTGCTTACTGTAATTGAAGATATAATCCGGCTCTCCCAATTTGACGAAAATAAAATAAAAGATGAATTTAATAATGTTGACCTGTACGGCCTGTGCGAAACAGTAATCGATCAACTTTCCCTGAAAGCCCGGGGGGAAAATGTTTCTCTGTCCCTGGAAGGCGGCCGTGTTTTTGTGAATGGCATTAAAAGCGTCCTTGGGGATATGATATATAATCTTTGTGATAACGGAATAAATTATAATAAAAATAACGGAACAGTCGTTATAAATCTTTCGGAGAATGACGGGAAAATAATTCTTTCTGTCAAGGATTCAGGTATTGGCGTCGCCCGTGTCCATCAGTCAAGGGTTTTTGAACGGTTCTACCGGGTTAATAAAAGCCGTTCAAAAGAATCAGGCGGCACCGGTCTTGGACTTTCCATCGTGAAACACGGCGCCCAATTGCACAAAGCGGAGATTCAGTTTGAAAGCGCTTTGGACGCCGGGACGGAAGTCCGGATTCTGTTCAACAGCCAATAATCACTTAATCCGCTTGTATTCTTTAATCTCTTTTCGTAACCTTTCCGCCAGTTCTGCCCTTGGCACCCGTACCTGTTCCATGGAATCACGGAAGCGCAGGGTAACGCTGTTATTGTCCTTGGACTCGTAATCAATGGTGACGCAGAACGGAGTGCCTGCTTCATCCTGCCTTCGATAACGGCGGCCTATGGCGCCGCCCTGATCATAGTCGGTAGAAAAATCATCACGTAACTCATTGCGTATATCCTGGGCAAGCTCGGCAAGGCCGTCTTTTTTCATCAGAGGAAGAATCGCAACGGTAATCGGGGCTACGGTCGGGTGGAAACGGAGCACGGTCCGCCAATCGTCGTCATTACCCTTGTCGGCAACTTTTTCCTCATCATAGGCGTCGCAGAGTATCATCAATAAAGTACGGGTGAGTCCTGCGGAGGTTTCGATGATGAACGGAATATACCGCTCGGCGCCGTTATCCTGGTCTATATATTGCAAATCCTTACCACTGAATTCGGTGTGCCGGGTAAGGTCGTAGTTGGAGCGGTTGTGGACGCCTTCAAGCTCGCGCCAGCCCATCGGGAAAAGGTATTCGATGTCGTAGGCGTCTTTGGCATAGTGGGCCAGCTCGTCGGGACCGTGCTGGTGCCAGCGCAGGTGATCCATCTTTACGCCGAGTTTTTCGTAATACGCCCAGCGCTGTTTTTTCCATTCGTTGAATGCGTCAACATCGTCGCCGGGTTTGACAAAGTACTGCATCTCCATCTGCTCAAACTCGCAGGTACGGAAGATAAAGTTTTTGGTGACAATTTCATTGCGGAAGGCCTTGCCGATCTGCGCAATGCCAAAGGGAATCTTCATCCGGTTTGACTGGATGATGTTTTTATAGTTGACATAGATCCCCTGGGCGGTTTCGGGACGCAGGTAGATAACACTGGCAGAGTCTTCGGCAGGGCCGATATTGGTTTTAAACATCAGGTTGAACTTGCGGGTATCGGTCAGTTCGCCGCCGCAGTCGGGGCACTTTTTAGCGGCAAGGTTTTCAGCGGGAATCTGATCGGCCCGGAAACGGGTTTTGCACTTTTTGCAGTCCACTAATGGGTCGGTAAAGTTTTCAACATGGCCGGACGCTTCCCAGGTCCGGGGGTGCATCAGAATGGCGGCGTCAAGGCCGACAATATTATCGTGGAGCTGGGTCATCTCCTTCCACCAGTTCCGGGAAATGCGGTTTTTAAGCTCTATTCCCAGGGGACCATAATCCCAGGCGCCGTTTTGGCCGCCGTAAATCTCCGAAGACTGAAACACAAAACCGCGCCGTTTGGCGAGAGAGGTGATTTTTTCCATGGTTGCGGGACCCTGGTATTCCGGAAACTCTGTTTCCTTTGAAACGTCAGACATGTTTGCTCCTTGATGTTGGTATTAGAAAGAAAGGTCATTTGTAAATTTACAATTTCGCAATATCCTCGGTGGTAAGCCCCGTGTCTTCAACTATCTGTTCAAACGGGATATTGCGTTTTTTCATTTTCCGGGCAATTTCTTTTTGAGCTTCAATTTTGCCTTCAATTTTGCCTTCCCGTTTTGCATGATTTATCCCACTGGTATAATCCGAAAGAGCCATTTCCCGCATTTGATATGCACGTAAGGCTTCTTTGTCAATTGAAACATAGTCAACCCGTTCCTGCGCTTTCTGAATGCCTGTATTCATTTTTACCGGACTTTAGTCCGAAACCTCCTCAATAAGCTCCGGGGAACTGTCTTTGTCAAACCAAGACAACCACCGGTGCAGGGGATCGTTTTGTATATCCTTTTCCCGTAATACCCTGAATTTTACCATATCGACAAAATGAATTTCCAGGGCATCCGTCAGCATGACAGATTTATTTTTATCCTCCCAAAGATGGAAACTGGTGTGAAAATCGCCCTCCGGTAGAAACTCGAAATTCACAATATTTATGGCAATTACATTGGGTAGTTCAAGATAATCCTTTCCGGCAGCAAGGCTTCGGGTATACTCAAGACTCCAGTAAAAAAGGCTCCTGCGATCCATGTTTCCCAAATTTCTCAACTGTACCTCAATATTGACCCGTGATTTATCTTCCAAAACTGCCCGAATATCCAATATGCTGGATTTATCGCCAATAATCTCTGCCGTAAAGGTCTTGTTTTCAAGAATTTCAACTGAAACAAGCCGACTATTGCCAGATCTTTTAAGCACGGCATTAAGGAATGCCAGGAGTTGTTCCTCATCGCCTTTTTCTCCCATGACCTTGAAAAAAAGGTAGTCATTGAGCGGATTTAAACGATCCGGCGATTTTTCGCTGCCTGCAGGCTTCGGTTTCATGTCTAAAGTATACTATTATTTCCGGATTTTTTATAGGGGGGGGGAAGAGAGGAGCCACAAAGGAATCGAAAAAGGCGAATAGGAGAGAATGTAAAAACGGTGACTGATACCAGGTCTGTCCTCGTCGGCGGCGGTGGTCAGGTTGGTGAGGGCGGTCTTGTCCGCCGTGGTCACATTCCAGTCCGCCCCCTTCTCCGCCAAAACCGTTCCCCAGGTTTTTACCATAGCCAGAATATCATTCTGCTTTGATGGGAGCTAATCATTGCTTTTTTCTATAATTAACCTCTTTGTTTACGAAAACGTAGATTTGGAATCCATGGATGGTAACCGGGCATCCATGGACCGTACTTTGCAATCCATGGATGGTGCCTTGGAATTCAGGGCTTCGGGGTACCAGGTACCCTTTCTTCTTTAGGGCTGCTTATGCCAAACCTGACTAGGATCCGTAATGGTCAACGTAGTACCCACTAAGGTGAAGGTTACCGTGGTTGAATCACCAATTGCCGAGCCATCGTTAAAATCATCCACAATGATTTCTTCCCATTGGCTGCCCACCAGGGTGAAAATACACCGCTTCATGGGGGAGCCGTTGACGATCACCGTATACGTATTGCCTTCAAAAACAAGCGAGTTGTTGGGTTGTCCTTCCTGTACCCAAGTCCCGGTTAAGGGAATGGGGTTTGATGACTGTTTGGCAAATGGCGCGGTATGGTCTGGGCCCTCCCCTCCATCCATGGTCATATCCAAAATGGTGTCGGTATAGACGCAGTGAATTGCCGCCGTAAGATCATCAAAGGGCACAAAAACAATGTTCCCCGGTGATGCTATGGTATAGGTTCCCCACATGGCAAATTTAGGAAGGCCGTCGGTCGTTCCGGTAAAAAACCATTTGTTCGCCGTAAAGTACACGATTAAGTTGAACCCATTTTCCGTGTAGGTCCATGTCGTCCCGGTAAGCGAGGCGGGGGGCGGGACACTGGGTCCCGGATCGCCGCCGGTCGTATTACTCACCGTTCTACCGGTCGGTATATCAGACACATCAATGGTAATGCCAAAGGCCGATGCATCAGCCGCCGCCTGCGCGGCAAAGGTGCCGGTAAAGAATTGGGTCAGCCCTTCTATTTTGTAAATAAAGCCTTGTTTCTCAATACCATGACCTTCCCAACCCTGATAGTCGATGTACAAATAGTCCCATGTTCCGGGGGAAGGTGTTGTAAAAGAACCGCCGCCACCGGTATATACATTATTCCAAGTATTGCCAGGATAGGTTA
>JAISJS010000250.1 GCA_031261385.1 Treponema sp. | reverse complement strand
ATTCCATCACCGCCTTGCGGCCGGCAGCCTTAGGTCCCCGTTTTACACCGTTTTTTTCCAGTTTTGACAAGGAAATTTGCAGGTTCTTCATATTTTTACCCCCGTTTACGGTTTGCCTTTCAATTATAACACGAAAGTCTGTAATTTGATAGTGAAAAATAAATATTTACTTTACCGCGGCCTGCCGCCGGGTCCCCGGCAGCGTGAACATCCCAGCACATGTACATGGGACTTTCGGTGGGGCCGTTCAAAAATGCGGGCGATGAGGATTTCATTTTCATGCAGCTGAACCCCGCAGACCGGGCAGATTCGGGCCCGATCTCCGTCGATGCAATAGGCACAGCCTTTAATGTGCATGAGCCGGTCTTTGCCGGTAAACGAAGGAAAGGCCATGGATTTTACCAGGCGGCCTTTTTCAAGGCGGGCCGAACAGACCGGACAGGTTTGAGGGTCGCCGGGGCGGCTCTCTCCCCCGGGCGGACGTTTTTGCTTTTTGGGATACACGACAAAGAGCCGTTTTCCCGAGCCCAAAAAAAGAGTATAGCCGAACCAGAGCAGCGCCATCCCTATCGTAACCAGGGCTAAAATCTGTAAAAATGATCCCATGACTTCCCGAACCCTGCCCTCCGGTATATAGTTTGTGTGTGGCTATTTTGTATATTATCGGCACGCCGATAGGGAATTTGGGGGATATCAGCCTAAGGGCCATAGATATTCTTAAATCGGCGGATTTAGTAGCTTGTGAGGATACCCGGCGGACGCTCAAACTGTTAAGTCACCTTGGAATCAGCGTAAAATTGATTTCCTGCCGGTCCCAAAATGAGCAATTTGCTTCCGAAAAGGTTATTGCCGCCCTTGACGAAGGTAAAACCGTCGCCTATGCCAGCGATGCGGGGACCCCGGCGTTGAGCGATCCCGGGGCGGTACTAGCGCGGCTTGCAGCGGCAGCGGGGCATCAGGTTATCCCGATACCGGGGCCTTCGGCCTTTGCTTCGCTGGTCAGTGTTGCCGGTGGAATGGATAAAACCGTGGTTTTTGAGGGATTTTTGTCCCCAAAGGCGGGCCGGCGGCGGTCCCGGCTCCGGGAACTGCTGGCGCTGGAGGCGGCTTTTGTTCTGTACGAATCTCCGTTCCGGGTCCTCAAGCTTTTGGCAGATCTTGCCGAATTTGATGGTGAACGGTATGTGTGTGTGGGGCGGGAAATGACCAAGGTTCATGAGGAATATTTGCGGGGCTCTGCGGTGGAAATTCTCGCCAAAATGTCCCAAAAAAGTGAGCAATTAGGTGAATTTTCGGTGTATGTATCTGGAAAGAAATCCAATTAGTATGTAAACTATTAATGGGAAAATGCCGATAATAGTGGTAGGTAGGATATGAGTATGACAATCAACAGTATAGGTCATGTAGACCCCATTCAGCCCGAGAAAAAGCCCGGGCGGACTGGTAATGTACGGGAAAGCACAGGCTCCGATTCCATCAATGTCTCTTCGGAGGCAGTGAAGAAGGCCGAGCTATACCAGGTTGTTGAACTTATCAAGGCTGTTCCGGAAATGCCGCCAGCGCGCATTGCGGAACTGAAGCAGAAGATCAACGATCCCGCATATCTCAATGACCGGATCATCAACGCCACGGCGGATAAAATTATGGAGTCCTTTGGTCTGTAGACCAACTGGCCTGTAGGCCAACTGGTCTGTAGGCCAACTGGTCTGTAGACCAACTGGTCTGTAAGCCTTCCGCTTATACGCGGACCTGGGGCATCAACAGGGCGGAACGGGCACAGCCCCGGTTCCGCCTTTTTTTTACCATGATGAGATTGGAGTGCTGATACATGGATATTTCATTCAAACTGAATCCGGAAGTACTCATAGGTGCAGATACGGTGAACCGCGTGGGGGCGGTCTGCGGGCGTTACGGCAGCCGGGTTTTGGTTGCCACCGAGCAGGTACTGTATGAAAAACAAAGTATAGAACGCCTTGCCGGAGTTTTGGACGATGCAGGAATTGAGGCGATCATTTTTGACGAGATTCCCGCACAGGCCACTGCCGATGTTGCCGAAACGGTGGCAGACCTTGCACGGGGAGCCCGGTGTTCCGCCATAATCGGCTTTGGCGGGCTCAAGACCCAGGCGATAGGCCGGCTTGCGGCGATTATGGCCCCGGAGAAAACCGAAGTTTTCGGCCTGCTTGACGGGCAAAAAACCGAATCTTTTCTTCCCTATGTCGCCATTCCCACAACCGGCCGGGACCCCTTTATGTTTTCGGATTATTTTATCGCCGTAGATCCCCGGGACCGGTCGGTTAAACTGGTAAAATCTCCGGATAAGCTCTGCGCTGCGGCAATTATCGACGGAAATTTAAGCGAATCACTTTCAGATTCCTTTTCTTCCACTACCGCCTTTGACGGTTTCTGCGGCGCGGTGGAGGCCTACTGTTCATCCCGGGCCAGCTTTCTTTCCGATGCCCTGCTGGAACAGGCTATCGCCCTCTATGCCCAGATGATACGTTCCTATACGGATAATCAGGCCTTTGATTTAATGGGGAGCGCTACCAATGCCGGTTTCCTGATGGCGCTCGGCTCCGCAGTCAGCGCACCCGGTATAGGTACGGCGCTTTCATATTCTATTAACAGCCGTTTTCCGGTGGCAAAATCCTGGTGTTCCACCGTTCTGCTCCCCTATGTACTTGAAAAGCTCGTCACCGCCCGTCCCGAAAAAATGGCAAAAGTTGCCGCCCTTATGGAGGAACCTGTGGAAGGCGCCTCTGTCTCCGAATCCGCCAATATGGCGGTAGACACTATCCGCCGCCGCATGGGGAACCTTAAGGTTCCCGCCCGTCTGAAAGAATTCAACCTTTCTCTGGACCGCATGGTGCCCGTGGCAGAGGCTGCCCGTAATCTGGAATTTATCGCCTTTTCCCCCTGGACCGTTTCCTCGGAAGACGCTTTCGACATTTTAAAACAGGCGTTTTAGATTAATTTTTTTGGTTCTTTGAATATCCACAAAAAGGTGATGAGCATCAATTTGTGCTCCCCTGTTTTGCTGTACAGGGAAGCGCATAAACCACTATTCCCTGGTAATAACATTGCCTTTTTTGTCGGTGAATTTGTCGCAGATTATCATGATAAGATCGATGAGATACCAGATGCCAAACCCGCCAAAGGTAATCAATTTGACTATGCCGGTACCGATTTTACCGACATAAAACCGATCAACCCCGAGTTCGCCCAAAAATATTGATAACAGCAAAAGTGTCAGCCAGTTTGCCGAAACATTCACCCCCGCTTTTTTCTGCCTGACGCCGCAATGCGGACAAATTTCTGCTTCTTTCTTGATCATCGCTCCGCAGGATGAACAAAATACCTCATCCGGCCCTTTTGCGTGTACATCACTCATACCAAGCTCCTTTATCTATCATTGCAGACATATATTGACAATACACCTTTATCATACTACAGGGTATCGTTTTTAGCAACTGTCAAATAACGATAATTGTCCGGCCGTATGCTTTGCCTCAAAGGTATGCATATAATCAAATAATGCATCATTGCCGTATACAATGTTATTTTCCCGGCATGTTTCGTAAAATATTTGCATAAGCGGTTTGTTGTAATCGCTGGTAAGTATATAGTTGTTTCCGTATTTACTTTGATATTTTCGTTTTAAATCCGGAAAGTGTTTATCAAGGTTTTGATAAAAATATTCCCGGTCTCCTTCCCGCAGGGTCATTCCCATTTCAAAACATATAATTCCGTAAACCTTTGCCTCCGTGCAATAACGTAATATCCCCCGAATATTTTCTTCGGTGTCGTTTATAAACGGCAATATGGGACTGAGCCATACTATCGTTTGAATTTCATTGTCCCGCATCGTTTTTAATATTTCAAACCGCTCTTTTGTTGTCGAAACATTTGGCTCGATTATTTTGCACAGATCTTCATCAAAGGTGGTAAGGGTTATTTCCACAATGCATTTTGCCTTGTTGTTTATTTTGATTAACAGATCGAGGTCCTGCAATATCAAGTTTGATTTTGTTTGAATTGCCAGCCCACAGCCGTATTTTTCGATAAGTTCCAGACAGGTCCGTATGTTGCTTAAATTTTCCGGGATGGGAATGTACGGATCGCTCATTGCCCCGGTGCCGATCATACATTTTTTACGTTTGCGTTTTAACGCCTGCTCCAGTAATTGCGGGGCGTTGCTTTTTATTTCAACATCTTCAAATACATGGTCCATGTTGTAGCATTTACTTCTTGCATCACAGTAGATACATCCGTGTATACAGCCGCGGCTGATATTCATTCCGTTTGCTGCCGATAATATGCCCTTTGCTTCTTTAAAATGCATAGTGCTTTGCCGTAACTCCGCCTTTTCTGCCGTACAGGGCGGCGCACGCGCCAGCGGCTTCGGCAAGAGATTCCCTGCGGTGAAGATCATTGTCATCCGCCTTGCAGATAAAAACAAGTTCCGTCATTTGATTTTGCGCCTGAGTCCGCAAAAAACCATCAAGGGCGCTGCTTTCTCCCGCAGTGGTCCGGGGCAGCGCCAGTATCAGTACCCCCCTGTCCTCATCACCCGGGGTCCGGGAAAATTCCGCAGGCGATAACAGTGAAATTGCCGCGGGATACGCAAGAAGAACAGCAGGAGTAAGAGAATGTGTTTTTGCTGCCGTTGCCGCTGAATATCCAACAGCGATATCCATTCCTTCATCCGCGTACGAGAGCGCGGCAGCCAATGCACTTTCGCAGAGCAGGTCCACGGCGCGGCGGGCCTGTTCGCGGGTATACAGTGCGGGATCAAACTGGGTGTCTACCAGAATAAGCAGATGCGAATGAGGCGGCGGTTCCCGTTCGCCTTCGCGGACAAAAAGTTCACCGTCATGGCTGTAGAGTTTCCAGTTGATGCGCCGGGGATCATCGCCGGGAACGTAGGGCCGGTGATCGATAAGGTTATCGGTACGCTGATACTGCGATTCACTGTGGTGTTCTGTGCCGCCTGAACGGACCGTTACGGGAAGCGCTTCCTCAGCCGCCCCGGGTCCGGCAAGGAGCCGGGGACTTAAGTCCTGGGGAATGCGGAATGAACAGCGGAAAAATCCCAGTACATCAAAAATCGCAAGCTCATCATACGCTGAATAATAGGCGCCGCGATCGTGCACGGTAAATGTGTCTGTCCTGTTTTGGAGAAAATCCGGATCACAGTCGTGGAGCAGTCGGCGGTCATCAAGGGTGGTCAGGTTTACCCGGTAGCGGATCAGAACGCCGGGGATGCGAAAAAATTTTTCTGCAGGGGGGAAGGTGAGAAGCGTTTCATCACCAACGGCAATTTCCCTTGGGCTGATTCGGGCAGTGATCGTCCATCCGCGCCGGTGGTGTATGAAGGAAAGAACCAGGGGCATGACAAGGCAATAGGCCCATGCGGCAAGAAAAACTGCCGCCACCAGGGTAAGGACCAGTTCTTTTCGCAATGCGCCTGCAATAAAGCCCAGAATAATAATCAGGAGGATAAAAATCCCCATTGTTTGCGGGATGAACCGGAAACTTCTGCGATGAACCGCGTGCGGGTTTTGATCCGCCGGGTAAGGGCTACTCTGTTTTGATTCCGTCGATTCGCGCAAGGCAGATCTCCCGGATTAACTTGTCCGCAGGCGTCCGGGGGTCCCGGAGTTTGATCCGGTGGGCCAGCACAGGAGCCGCCAGGACAGCCAGGTCTTCATCGGTGACAAAGGAACGGCCCCGTACAAGGGCAAGCGCGCGCGCCGCATCAAGCAGATGAAGAGCCGCACGAGGGGAAGCTCCCAAAGCAAAGCCTTTGTGTATCCGCGTGTCCCGAACGATGTCGGCAATCGCCTCTTTGAGCGCCTGATGGCAGAACACCGCAGCGGCGGCTTTTTTTGCCGATATAAAATCGGTAAGGCGGATTACCGGTTCCAGTTTTGCAAGGCCCTGCTCGGCGGGGTTCTCCTCCAGAATGGAAAGTTCCGCTTCGCGGTCGGGGTAGCCAAGGGAAAGGCGCATCATAAAACGGTCAAGCTGGGCCGCCGGCAGCGGAAAGGTCCCCTCGCTTTCGATGGGGTTTTCTGTCGCAATCACAAAGAACGGCTCCGGCGGCCTGTGGGTGGTCTGCCCTATGGTCACCTGCCGTTCCGCCATTACCTCAAGCAGGGCCGACTGAACCTTTGGCGTAGTGCGGTTAATCTCATCTGCCAGAACGATGTTGGCCAAGACCGGCCCGGGAATAAATCGAAAGGAACGGCTTTTGGGATCGAACACATCAACCCCGGTAATGTCGTACGGCAAAAGGTCCGGGGTAAACTGTATCCGCTTAAAGAGCAGCCCCCGCGAGCCCCCGTCGATAAGCCGCGCCAGTGTTTTTGCCACCGTGGTCTTCCCCAGGCCGGGGTTGTCCTCGATAAGCACATGCCCCCCCGCAAGAATCGCCGCCGTCAGCAGTTCAAGAAATTCCCGTTTCCCCTTGATGATTTTTTCCGCCCCGTCGATCAGGGCCGGAACCGCCTTATCAGGTTTCATACGGGAAAAGGGTAGCATAAAACCGGGAGAGTGTCAGTAATTGCGTGAAATAATGCCATCCATCTTGCCGTAAGTCTGTAAGCGGTATATAATATCCTAATTCTTACATAAAACGAGGTTTAAACTATGGCGCCTTTAACAATACCCGCTGCGGCGGGAGCAAAACACGATTTACTTGCCCTGGGAGCGCTGGTTACCCGGCTTGATCCGGGGATTATCCCGTTTCCGGAGGCCAGTGAATATACCCTTCATGTTTCGGGCGGGGAATATAACATAGCTGCCAACCTGTCCACCTGTTTTGGGCAGCGGACCGCCATCGCCAGCGCGATTGTGGATTACCCCATCGGCAAAAAAATTGAGTATGCGGTGCGTAAGGCCGGGGTTACCCCGTATTATCAGCGCTTTACCCATGACGGGGTTCGCGGGCCCAATATGGCTATCGTATGGAGCGACCGGGGACAGGGGGTGCGGGCGCCGGTGGTGTTTTACAACCGTTCAAACGAGGCCGCGGGGCGGCTAAAGGCGGGCAGTTTTGACTGGAATGCCATTTTTGGTAAAGATCCCAACGGGGATTCCGGTATACGCTGGTTCCACTCCGGGGGGATTTTTTCGGCCCTGTCGCCAAGTACCCCTGATCTGGTGATCGAGGCAATGGAAGCGGCAAAAAAGGCAGGGGCGGTGGTGTCCTTTGACCTTAACTACCGGGCCAAGCTTTGGGCGGTAGCGGCGGCGGAACAAGGCTTAAGCGCCGCACAGGCCAGCGAAGGGGCCGCCAAAACACTCCGCAAAATCGTCAGCCATGTTGATGTGCTTGTCGGTAACGAAGAAGATCTGCAGAAGGGCCTTGGCCTTAAAGGGCAGGATGTTGAATCAAAGGGCAAACTCGATCCTTCAAGTTTCTTTGGTATGATGGAAAGCGTCACCAAAGATTTTCCCAATATCAAAGCGGTAGCTACTACCTTGCGGGAGGTACACTCCACCAACCGCCATTCCTGGAGCGCGATACTCTGGCTTGACGGCAAGAGTTATCAGGCCCCCACGGCGGAACTTGATGTGTATGACCGGGTGGGCGGCGGCGACGGTTTTGCCGCAGGGCTTTTCTACGGCCTCTTGTCAGGCAAAAGCCCTGAAGAAAGCCTCAGACTTGGCTGGGCTCACGGCGCGCTGTTGACCACAACGCCCGGAGATACTTCCATGGTAAGCCTTGATCAGGTTGAGGCTTTTGCCGCCGGCGGTTCTGCACGGATTCAACGATAAAAAAAGGACTACACTATGAGCATCCTTGGTATTATCAACTCTGATCCGGCATTAAAAAAACTTATTGACGCTGCGTTTCAGGACAATCCGAATACCGGTTATGACCTCAAGTTTTTTGTCAAAGAAGATGAGATTTTTGAGTTTTTGAACTACGATTTGCCGGAAATCGTGGTGATCAATTTTTCAGACCCAACAGTCAATATTGACAAGGTGGTATCCCATATCTGGGATGATAAAGGCATACTCAATTTTGGCATTGTAGGACTTTTCCACGGCGACAAGGATGCAGAGGAATCACTCTTAAAAAAATACAAATCGATCAATGTGTTGACCCTGCTGGATAACTACCGGCTGCGTACCCACCTGGTCAAAATCATCCAGATTATCGCCGAAAATTATCAAATTATTTTTCAGCGGGAATTTGCCCGAAACCTTCTGGACAGTGCATCGGGGAGCTTTACCATCGACAATGATATTCTGGCGGTACCGCTTTACGCCGGTATTGGCGCTACGGTTCTGGCCCAGCGGGGACTTATCAATCCGGATAACAAAATGCACCTTCAGCTTGCGTTGGGGGAACTTATCGTTAATGCGGTGGAGCACGGAAACTGCGGCATTACCTACGACGAGAAAACCGAAGGCATGGAAAACGGACTTTCGGTGGTGGAACTGGTGGCGGAAAAGTGCAAGGACCCCCTTATCAGGAAGAAAAAGGTTGAATTTTCGTGGGATATCCAGAGCGATTGTACCAGTTTTACCATCCGGGATGAGGGCAAGGGGTTTGATGTTGCAGCTCATTTAAAAAAAATTGCCACCCAGGACGCGATGAGCCTCCACGGGCGGGGCATCAGGATGGCTTCCATGCTTTCCACGGAACTCAAGTACAACGATACGGGCAACCAGGTAACCCTGCTCCTCAGGCACGATCCTTCGGTGGAGCATGAGGTGCCCGTGGGCTTTTCCCACGAGCAGGTGGTCAATACGCAAAAAGGGGATATTGTACTGCGGGAAAATGAACCCAGCGATTACATCTATTATATCGCCAGCGGAAAATACAGCGTCTTTCACAACCAGAAAAAAGTAGGGAGCCTGTCCACCCAGGATATTTTTATGGGGGAGATGGCTTTTTTGCTTAACCAGCGGCGTTCTGCCACCATACGGGCCGATGGACCGGGAAAGCTGATCCTCATTACCCGTAAGGCGTTTGTCTCCATCATCCGGGAATATCCCCATTACGGCATATTTCTTTCCAAATTGCTGGCCCGCCGCATGGTCCGCGCAAATGACCAAAACGCCGCCCTGATTGCACAGATTAAGAAATGACCTCTTAATTTAAGCAGATTTTATTGTATATTTTTTTGTCTTACAGTAGAATAATTGTTAAGAGGAAATTATGGATACAGTAGAAAGTCTGCGCGGGGAACTTAATGCCTGTTTGTCCGCCCTTACTGCTGCGGGCCTTGGCAATCTGGATCCCCAAAATATAGAGCAATTAAATAAATTCAGCGCCGCCGCGGGCAGCCTCGGTATGAATTCGGGCAAAAAATTGATAGATAACCTTTCTGCGGTTCTTACCGCCTTTAAGGAGGGCTCGTCACAGGAAGGCAGTGTTCAGGTCCGGCTTACCGCCCTGGAATTTTATCTTCAAAGTATCAAGGGCGGCGGCAGCGAGGAAGAGTTGTAATTAAATGACAAAAATCAATGTGGGGATACTCTTTGGCGGTAAGTCGGCGGAGCACGAGGTGTCACTGCAATCTGCCAAAAATGTGTATGATGCCATCGACCGGGAAAAATACAATCCGGTACTCATCGGTATTGATAAAACGGGGAAATGGCTCCTTAATGAGGGCTCCCGGTTCCTCCTTCACGCCGATGATCCAAAGCAAATTGCGCTGAATAAGGCGGGGGACCCCGTGGCGCTGGTTTCCGGAAGCGGGGGTGTTCTTTCAAACCTGAAAACTTTTGGGGATTCCGGCAGGATCGATGTGGTATTCCCGATTCTGCACGGTCCCTTTGGGGAAGACGGCACGGTTCAGGGCCTGCTTAAACTGGCGGATATCCCTTTTGTCGGGGCAGGTGTGCTCGGTTCTGCCGTGGGGATGGATAAGGATGTGATGAAACGGCTCCTCCGGGACGCCGGTGTTCCCATCGGGAAATTTCTTGTCCTCCGTTCCCACGAAACGGCTCTCCCCTTTGCCGGGGCTGCCGCCGCGCTCGGTCGGCCGTTTTTTCTAAAGCCTGCCAATATGGGCTCCTCTGTCGGCGTCTGCAAGATTCATAATGAAGCCGAATACCATGCGGGTTTGACTGAGGCGTTTCAGTACGATACCAAAATTGTTCTGGAGGAATTTATCCGGGGCAGGGAGCTTGAGTGTTCCGTTTTGGGCAACGAAAATCCCCGGGCCTCCGGCGTCGGGGAAATTATCTCCTCCCATGAATTTTATTCCTACGATGCAAAGTACCTGGACGAAAAGGGCGCCGTTCTTGATATTCCCGCAAAAATCCCCGATGCCGTTAAAGTGCGGATACAGGCACTGGCGGTACAGACGTTTCAAACGCTCTGTGCGGAAGGCCTTTCCCGTGTGGACTTTTTTCTGCGGGACGATGGCGAGGTAATCGTAAACGAAATTAATACCCTGCCGGGTTTTACAAAAATCAGTATGTACCCCAAACTGTGGGAGGCCGCCGGTGTTTCCTATACGGAGCTTATCGATAAGTTGATCGAACTGGCGATACAGCGTTTTGAAAAAGAGCGCAACTTAAAAACAAGTTTCACATGAAAGAAAAATAATTACGTACTAAGGCCGTAGTCCCGGGAGATCCCATTCTTTGGGGAGCTTGACCGGAACGCCCCGGGAGTCGACAAAGGCCCAGGTGACTTTTGCTGCGGTGAGGAGTTCATCTTTGCGCCATATCTCCTGGATGATAACGCCGCTCACCGCGCCTTTTTTAATGGGCCATGATTTGATAACCAATTCATCGTCGGTAATGGCGGACTTTTTGTAATCAATTTCTACCCGCGCCACATACACCCCGTACCCGGCCTTGATCGCCTCCGGGTAATCAAAGCCGATATCTTTAAGAAATTCATAGCGGGCATATTCCAGATAGTTAAGATAGTTGGCGTTATTTACATGTCCGTAGCTGTCACATTCATACGTACGGACCCGCAGTGAACATTCTGTTGTCATAAAGACATTTTATGTTATACTAAATCCATGTTCAAGTACTGTCCTGCATGTGCTTCGCAGAAGATCGTTCTGGAGGGCCACCGTTTCCATTGCCCTGATTGCGGGTTTGTGTATTATCATAACACTGCCGCCGCCACCGGCTGTGTGATACGCGCCGCCGGGGGAAAGATCTTACTCCTGGTCCGGGGCAGGGAGCCTGCCAAAGGCAAGCTGGATATGCCCGGCGGCTTTGTCGATCCCGGCGAGGGCGCATTGGAAGGGCTGCGCCGTGAACTGCGTGAAGAAATCGGCTGGGATATCCCTCCCGGTGCGGAGCCTGTTCTCTTTGCCTCATTTCCCAACCGTTACCCATACCATGACATTCTCTACAATACCTGTGATCTTTTTTTTGCCATCGATGCGCCGGACCTTACCGAAAAAGACCTTCAGCGTGAAGAAGCCGAAATTGCCGCCGTTCGTTTTGTTAATCCCGCAGATATACACGATGAGGACCTGGCCTTTGATTCGACCCGCAGGGCAATACAGGTGTATAAACAGAGGTATCGTTGACCCGTTGACTAAATTTCCATTTCTCACCATCTTAATAATATGTACAGTTGCCCGCCGAGCGTCAGCCAATCAATCCCCAGTGAGTACCGGAAAATCGCCGAGGAACTCTTTCCTTCCGGCAGCGGGGCGGAGGAGGTACCGAATTTTAACGCCGTTTCCGGTTTTGCAGAAGTTCTGGGAATAGGCGCCGATTACCGGCGTTTGCTGGATCTTGGCAGGAAGGATAAGGAAATGCACGTTTTTCTGTGTCATTTTCAGAACAATCTGGATTTATTGATACAGAAAACATGGGTCGAAAAGGATGATGAGACCCGCAAAGAAAAACTTCAGGATCAAATTCCCGGATTCGTCGCCGGTATCGAACAGGGCAATTTTCAGCAGGCGCTGGTGGAATTCGCCGCAATTCTGGAGGAACTGGCCTATCTTATGTTTGGGGCGCAAAGTACAAAAGATGATTTTACCGAGTACACGTTCCGTATCGACAGCCAGATGGGCCTTTTCTGGTGGTATGAAGGGCATCTCGCCATGAATGCCGGTACTTCCGCCCCAAAAGACCCGCAAACCCTTTGGGCGGCCCTGCTTATCGGGATCTGTTTCCTGACAAATTTTTAATCATACGTAGTAATTTCAAAATTGCAATTTTGAAATCGGCCATACTTCAACAATTTTTGTTTAATTGATATACTCAGTTTAGATTGGTACAAAAGGAGCGCTTATGGCCGCGGAGAGTGATATCCCCGGTACTCAGGATTTTATCAGTGAGTTTATCAAAGAGGACCTTAAAAACGGCCGCTTTGATCATGTGCATACCCGCTTTCCGCCCGAGCCCAACGGCTGGCTCCACATCGGTCATTGCAAGGCGTTCTATATTGATTTTTCCATGGCGCAAAAATTCGAGGGCAGGTGCAACCTCCGCTTTGACGATACCAATCCGGAAAAAGAAGACATTTCCTATGTCGAGGCGATCAAGCGCGATATTAAATGGATGGGGTACGACTGGGAAGACCGTGAATATTATGCATCGGATTATTATGAGTATCTGTACGATCTTGCGGTAAAGATACTAAAAAAAGGCCATGCCTATGTTGATGATCTTTCCGAGGAAGAAACCAGCGAGTACCGCGGCACCGCTGCGGCCAATAAGCCTGAAGACACAACCGAAAGCCGCATTACTCCGCCGGGGAAAAACAGCCCTTACCGGGATCGCACCGTGGAAGAAAACCTTGACCTCTTTGCCCGTATGCGGGCCGGGGAATTTCCCGATGGGGCAAAGACCCTGCGGGCCAAGATCAACATGGCAGACCCCAACCTGCTCATGCGGGATCCGGTGATGTACCGCATTCGCCGCGATTATCATTACCGTACCAAAAATGACTGGTGCATCTACCCGATGTACGATTTTCAGCATCCGCTGTCCGACGCAAAAGAGGGGATCACCCACTCACTGTGTTCACTTGAATACGAAATCCACCGGCCCCTGTACGATTGGTTTATAAAAGAGGCGGAAGTTTTTCCGAGCCGTCAGATTGAATTTGCCCGCCTCAATTTAACCCGCACCGTGATGAGCAAAAGATGGCTGCTTAAACTTGTGCAGGAAAAATATGTTTCCGGCTGGGACGATCCCCGTATGCCTACGATAGCGGGACTGCGGCGCAGAGGGTACACTCCGGAAGCGATACGGAGTTTTGTTTCGCAAATCGGGATTGCCAAGACCGACAGCATGGTGGACATTGCCTTTTTGGAATACTGCCTCCGCGAGGACCTCAACAAAACCAGCCGCCGGGTTATGGCAGTGCTGAAACCGCTCAAACTGATTATTGATAACTGGCCTGCGGGTAAAATCGAAGATCTTGACGCAGTGAACAACCCCGAGGATGAAACAGCCGGAAGCCGTAAAATTGCCTTTACCCGTGAACTCTGGATCGAACAGGATGATTTTATGGAAACGCCGCCGCCGAAATATTTCCGGCTGTTTCCGCCGTCAGGCGATAAACCCGGTAACAGTGTCCGGTTACGCTATGGGTACATCGTCACCTGCACCGGCTTTGAAAAAAACGCTGCAGGGGAAGTGACTATTGTACATTGTACCTATGACCCTGCAACCAAAGGCGGCAATGCGCCGGATAACCGTAAGGTAAAGGGGACCATACATTGGGTTTCGGCGGAGAAAGCTGTTCCGATTGAGGCGCGGATCTACGATTACCTTTTCAGTGTGGAGCGCCCGATGGATGTGCCGCCGAAACGGCCTGACGGAAGCGCGGCGTCCTTTACCGATAACCTCAATCCCGATTCACTGGAAGTGATTGGCGGCGCATTCGGCGAACAGTGTCTTGCCGAAGCAAAACCCGGCGGCCGGTATCAGTTTGAGCGGCTCGGCTATTTCGTGAAAGATATCGAAAGCGATGCTAACCAGCTTGTTTTTAACAAAACGGTCGGGCTGCGGGATACCTGGGCAAAAATAGCAAAAAAGGAATAAGGTGCTTTATATGATTTTACGCGGTGATGTGTCTTCTGATGTTCTCCATATGCACACGGGTATTGATGTATTGGTTCCCGATAATTACCGGGAAGCCGAATCATTTAAGATCGTGTATCTGCTTCATGGGCTGCACGGCGACCAGGGAACCTGGATCGATAATACGATGCTGCCGGTTTTTGCCGATAAATACAACGCCGTTTTTATTATGCCTTCAGTCGGCAGAAGTTTTTATACTGATGTAAAATATGGGCAAGAGTATTTCACCTATGTCAGCGAGGAACTGCCCGAAATAACCAAAAAGGTTTTTAATATTTCAGGCAAACGTGAAGACACTGCCGTGATGGGCTGTTCCATGGGCGGTTATGGGGCTCTCAAGTGCGCCCTGTCAAAGCCGGAACAATACGGATTCTGCGGGGCAATTTCTTCGGCGTGTTTGTATGTAGCGGAAAACATGGCGGGATTGAGAAAAGATACAACCCCCTGGCTTACATACGGAGGCCCCGAGGCTGCCGTACTGTTACACGATTTTTACTGTATCTTTGGGGATGATTTGGTAAGCGGGCCTGAACATGAAATTACCGAGCTTGCAAAGAAAACCATAGCCGGAAAAGTTAAGCCAAAAATATATGCTGTATGCGGAACAGAGGATAGTCTCCGTAAGGATAACTTACGGTTTAAAGGTGAAATGGAAAAGCTGGATATTGATTATACCTATGAAGAATGGGCCGGTAAGCATGACTGGTATTTTTTCAATGACGCATTAAAAAAAGCAATCCAAATATGGTACTCTTAAAAAGATTGTTAATCTTTTTAAAGGCCTGAATATAGTACGTGCTATTCTAAAGGTGAGGAGAAGGGAAATCGAAATGGGAGCATCAAAAGTTTATTTTACGGATATGCGCTGCAGAGTCGGCGACAGTCTTTTGGTTAAACTGGAACGGCTTATCAAGCAAGCAGGTATCGAAGAGATTGATTTTAAGCAAAAGTATGTGGCGGTAAAGATCCACTTTGGGGAACCGGGGAATCTGGCTTTTTTACGGCCAAATTTTTCCAAAGTTGTCGTGGAAAAAATTAAATCCCTCGGGGGTATGCCCTTTCTGACAGACTGTAACACCCTGTATGTCGGAAAGCGTAATCAGGGCCTTAATCATCTGGACGCGGCAAACGAAAACGGCTATTGGCCTGTGTCCACCGGCTGCCAGAATATTATTGCAGACGGTATACGCGGAACCGATGACATTGATGTACCGGTATCAGGCGGCGTCTATTGCAAGGTTGCCCATATCGGCAGGGCTATTATGGACGCCGACATTGTGGTATCCCTCAATCATTTTAAGGGACACGAAAATACCGGTTTCGGCGGGGCAATGAAAAATATCGGAATGGGAAGCGGCAGCAGGGCGGGCAAGATGGCCATGCACAATGACGGTAAACCGCAGGTTGATAAGGGCGCCTGTATCGGCTGTAAAATTTGCGCCAAATTTTGCGCTCACGGAGCTATCAGTTTTGACGGCGGCAAGGCGTTCATCGATCACAATAAGTGCGTCGGCTGCGGGCGCTGTATCGGCGCGTGCAGCAAAAATGCAATTTCCAATAATTCAAGTTCCAGCAACCTGGCGTTGAATTCCAAGATCGCCGAATATACCAAGGCGGTACTGGACGGCAGGCCGAATTTCCATATCACCGTCGTGAATCAGGTTTCACCGTACTGTGACTGCCACGGCGAAAGTGATGCGGCAATCGTGCCGGATATCGGAATTTTTGCCAGCTTCGATCCGGTTGCCCTGGACAAGGCCTGTATCGACGCGGTAAACGCCGCCCCCGGGATCCAGACCAGCATACTCGGTGACCGCGAACAGACCCACAAAGACCACAAGGGTGATGCGGATCACCTGACCGATGTGCACCCGACTACCGATTGGCGAAGCCAGATAGATCACGCCGAGAAAATCGGTCTTGGCAGCGGTACGTATGAATTGATCACGGTGAAATAAAAGAAATATAAATACCTGTCTTAACTGATTACTTTTTTAAAAGAACCTGTCTTAACTGACAGGTTCTTTTTTTAGGTATATTCGCCGGCAGATTTCCATTTTTCAAGCGATTCGATCATAAACTTTTTTATATCAATATCATAAATTGTTTTAAGCGTTTCTCCGTCCAAGACTTCTTCCGGTTTGCCATGAGCGGCAATTTTTCCTTCACTCATGAGCGCCGCCTTATCGCCAAAAGTATGTACCAAATTAAGGTCGTGCAGTACGCCGATAACGATCTTGTTGTTATCCCTTGCCCACTTTAAAAGGTAGTGCAGTAATTCAACCTGATGTTTTAAGTCCAGATGATTTGTCGGCTCATCAAGTAAAATAATATCGGGGTTTTGAACAATGGTCCGCGCCAGAAACACCCGCTGCAACTGGCCGCCTGAAAGTTCGGTTATCATGCGGTCTTTTTCTCCGGTAAGCCCCAGCCAGTTGATGGTATCGTTAATTATTTCTTCATCTTCTTTTGACAGATTTTTCAGGAAGCCGCTTGAGTATGCATATCTTCCAAGAGAGACGGTATCATAAACGCTGTACGGAAAATAGATTTGGGAAAGCTGCCCGAGCATTGCGATTTTTTTTGCCAGCTCCTTTCTTGGGACCGCGGCGATATCGAGAGAATTTAAAAGCACGGAACCCCGGTACTTCAACAGGCGGGCTATGGACTTGAGCAGGGTGGTTTTACCGCAGCCGTTGGGGCCGACTATGCAGAGCATTTCTCCTTCATCAGCCTGCAGCTGTATATCGTGTATGACATCCGGGCCGCCGTAACCTGCGGACAGGTTTTTTATTTCCAGCATCAGTTTCCCTTTTTCCTGAAATACACCCATGCAAAAAACGGTCCGCCGATTAATGCGGTGACCGCTCCCACGGGAAGCTCCGAAGGTGATACCACGGTTCTGGCGATAAGATCCGAGGCAACCAAAAGAGCGCCGCCAATCAAAAAGGACATGGGTAAAACATATTTATGTTTGGAGCCGACAATTCTCCGCGCCGCGTGCGGAGCGATAAGATCAACAAATCCAATGGCCCCGCTTAAGGCAACGGCGCTGCCGGTAAGAATGGCGGAAAACACCAATAACTTTATCCGCATACCCCGGGTATTGACCCCGATGGATTTTGCCTGTTCATCCCCAAAGGTCAGAATATCCAGTTCCCGTGTATACCGGAAAATCCCAAGGCTGCCCACGATTAAAAAGGGCAGCAGCAGGGCGACATAGGACCAGCCTTTCAGGGAAAAACTTCCCATCTGCCAGTAGAGCAGATTTTTGAGCTCCTCCCGGTACAGGGCCGTTAACGTGGTCAGAATGGCGTTTACAAACAGGGAAAAAACCATGCCAAAGAGAATGATCGTATTGTTGGAAAGGGTTTTATCGATTTTGGAAGAAAAGGCAACGACGATAAAAACGGTTATCACGCCAAACACAAAACCTGCGGCAGGCAGCGTAAAGCCGCCGATAAAAGGAATGGCAAATCCGCTTAATATAACGATCCCCGCCCCCAATGACGCTCCCGACGAAACTCCGAGTATATACGGCGAAGCCAGCTGGTTTTTCAAAACCGACTGAAAAACCGCGCCGCTGATGGAAAGGGCGCCGCCGGTAATAAACGCAAGAATTGCACGGGGCAGGCGCAGGTTCCAGACTATGGCGGCATTTTGCGCCGCACTATTTTGAGACAGTGTCAGGGATAAAATTTTATGCAGGATAATACGTATGGTATCAAAGACGCTGATACGGGAACTGCCCAGCGAGGCGCCGATGCAGAGTATTGCAAGGGCGCATAAACCGCCAATGATAAATTTAACGGAAGTTTTCATAGACCTCAGGATATACAGCCTTTGCCATTTGCCGCAGCGCCGTTATGATATTTTGCGTAGGTCGCGAGACTGAATCAACATCTATTGAGTATACAGCATTATTTCTCACTGCGGTAATGGTATCAAAGCCGGGCCGGCTTTTTAATTCCAAAATGGCGCCTGCAATATCACTATCGGAACTGAGTATGACATCGGGGTTTCGTTTTATTATTTCTTCCGCACCCGGAGAAAACCATCCTTTAACGTCAGCAAATATATTCTGCGCCCCGATTATTTCTATCATTTGATTGATGTAAGTTTCCACGCCCAACGTAACGATAAAGGGAGCAGGCGATACTTCAAAATAAACCGATTTTTTGTTTTGAATCCCGGCGCCGGCTTCTGCAATTTCACCGACACTTTTTTTCATGCCGCCGGTAATTTCATCGCCCTTTTCCGTTACCCCGAAAACCCCGGCAATGAACCGTATGTCTTCATAAATGTCGTCAATGCTGTTGCTGGTCGGTATGTATACCACCGCAATGCCGGTTTCCCGTACCAGTTTAAACGGATCGTCGCCGGAAGCCATTTGGTTAAGTCCCGTGGCGATAATAATATCGGGATTAAGGGTGATAATTGCTTCTGCATCGGGGAAGGCAAAATCGATCAGCGGTATATCATTGGCAATGCCTGCAAGACCGGCGGAATATTTATCCGCAGCAATGATCCTGTCACCCAATCCGAGCCCGATAAGTATTTCCGTGTTGGAAGGGGCGGTGGAAATAATTTTATCTTTTTTACCGGATATATCCACCGCTGCGCCTGAACGGTCGGTGATTGTTTCTTTTTTACTGTTTTGACTGCACCCTGCCAACACCAGAGACAGCATGATAAAAAGCAGTTTGGAAAATTGTTTTTGCTTCATGGTATTTATCCTTTATTGAAAGTCAAAATTCATTTTTATTCCGATGGTTATGGTGATACCCGGCATCGGGTAATCGGCAAAAGAAACATAGGATGTGTTGAGGATATTCCGTACTGCCGCAAATGCCGTCAAATTTTTTCCAATCTGCTGATTTATATTTGCATTGAGCAGAAAGTGCGGTTCCAGTTTGGTGATATTTGAAGTATTTGAAAAGCGTAAGCCTTCATAATGACCTGAAACAAGCAGGGAACCGGATTTACCGGAACCGGTATTTCCCCAGGGGATATCCAGCGAAGCGCCTATGGTGTGCTCAGGCATATAGGGAATCCGTTTATTTGAATCATACGTGTATCCATAACTTAAAAGATAACTTAAAAGGTACTGATAAGAAAGAGAAAGGCCGATTTTTTTAAACGGGCCCTTTGTTACCGGAATTTCGCCTCCTATTTTGGAATCCAGTCCAAAGTAAATTGCCTCCCCCACGTTTTGCGGACTCCATATCCCGCCGGGACCGCTGCTCCAGTGAATGGAGTCTGTAGTCCACTGGGAAAAAAAAGTGCTTTCAATATTGATATAATTTTTATAATGCCATGCAGCGCCCAGATCCCCACCCCAGCCGTCTTCGGGTTTCAGATCCGGGTTACCCCGGTTAATGCTGTCGCCGCTCCAGTAAAGGTCTTCAAAATCAGGGTATTTAAAACTGCGGAAATAATTATTTTTGATGGTCAGGGAATCTGAAAATTCTCCCCGAAAGTTCGGCGTCCAGAGGAAACCGAGCTTGGGTACCGGAACTACAGGTTTTTCTGATGGAGCGCTGAACACCGCTTTTACCGATGGAATAATCAAAAATGTTTTATGCGGTTTATATTCTGCCGTAAGATACATGCCCCCATCGTGACGGCTGCGAAGACCAATATCCGTAGAATCGAGATAGTTAAAACGATAATCCCACCCTGACCGAATCGTAAGCATTGATAACGGATTCCAGTTCCAGCGGTTTATTGCGGTGAGCATATTTTGATTGTGGATGGATTTTCCTCCGGCAGGCGGTTTATAGTCCAGCCGCTGCCAAGAATAGCTTAAAGACGCTTCCATGGCAAGATCGTCCCGAAAAGCCCGGGGCATGTCGAGCATGAGGTTTGGCCGGATGGAAATATCGGTTTGTTTTGCTGCTGTAGCCGCATAACCGGAAGTCGGGATATTTTTATCGCCGTAATAAATATCCCCGGAAGCGATAATCTTTGAATAATCATCCGGCAAATCCCGGATAAAAGAAAGTGAAGTTCCCAAATCCCAAACTTCGTTGTGGGTTTTGCGGCGGACTTTTTCAAAGATTGTATCGTTATAAAGGAAATGATTTCCGGCGCGGTTGGCAAAAAGATTGGCCCGCAGTGAATATTTTTTCGCGCCAAACCCTGCAAAGGCCGTATAATTTTGGGTATCAACCAGATCTTCCCAATGGGGGTCGCCCCTGCTTCCGTTCTTTTCACGGTACTCTCCGGGGATGGCGGAGGTATTGGAGATACTTGCCCCGAGCCGCAGACCGGGCTTCTGTTTTTTTATGGTGATAATATTGATCACCCCGCCCAGGGCGCCTGATACATTGTATTTGGTATCCGATCCGCCATGGATAACTTCAATCCGTTCAATGGCGTTAAGGTCGAGCTGACTTAATTCAAATTCACTGCCCAGGGGTGAATTGGCGGGGATCCCGTCTATCAAAAATGCGATACGTTCCGAGTCGAAGCCCCGCAGGTTAATGTCCGCCTGGTTACCGTAGCCTCCATTTCGTGTAACACCCAGGTTCAGCGTCTCCTGGAGAAGGGCCGCCATGTCAGGAGCCTGAATGCGATCAATTTCTTCTTTGGAAACTACCTGCATCTGCTGTGTAGTTTCGATACTTCCTGTTACGGTGATTCCCTCTCCTTCCATGATGAGGAGATTCTCATCAAAGATGTCATCTTCCGAATTTTCCTGAGAAAATAACGGGCAGAGTATACACAAAAAAAATAAACAGGCAGGGAACAATTTCCCTGTCCTTAAAAATATCTTCAACATGATTCCGTTTTTGGGCAGGCTATTGTTATTCCTTGGTCTGAGGTAAACCAGTCTGGGCTGAACCGCCGCCATAGGTATCTGCATTTTCCGGCTTGAATCTGTTTTTAGCCTCATCCAGGGTTGCCACTGAAGAATCAGTATCGTCCGGCCAGGTTATGGTTGTATCATAAGCGTCTCCCAGCAGCACGGTCGTTGCAGTTAATTCTTTGAAATAAACTGCATTGTATTTATTGTCCTCTGCCCGCTTAATAATTATACAGCCTGCAGTTCCACCGGAATTAAAATTATACACCCATTCAATCGAAGCGTCGGCATAGGGAGGCCACCCATCGGGGTGTGAAATGGTAGTTGCAGTAACAATATAGGTATCAGTATAGCCCCCGCCGAAATCGGCAAACCATGTACCAATCAGTCCGCTGTTAAGCTCATCACTCTCGTCGCCATCATCCGGATCCAGCGGGCAGCCAACAAAGGACAATGCGCCTATTGCAAGGCAGACAACGGTAAAGACGAAAAGGATCTTTTGTGCAAAGACACTTTTCCCGGCATGAGAATATTTTGCTGACATGATTTTACTCCCTGGGTTCATTCCTCGAAACCCGGTCATAAAGATAAGCCCCTCTACAAGGGACCCTGCATATCAAAGTTCCTGGCTTACGGAATATGCCCTGCGGGGCAAATACCGATCACAGTTACGGGTTAGCGGAGGAATTGGGATTATCCCGTACCTCACTTCCTTTGAATGTGCAAATAAAGTATGGGAAAATTTTTTAAATTAGTCAATGGCCGATTTCAAAATCAATGCTTGACATTTAGTTATACCGGTGTTATACTCTAAGTATGAAAACGGCAATTTCTTTACCCGATAAGGTATTTTATGAAGCAGAAGAAACGGCGCGTGACATGGGTGTCCCCAGAAGCACCTTATATGTGACTGCATTGGTGGAATATTTGGAAAAAAACAGCCGTAAAAATATTACCCGTAAATTGAACGAGGTATATACCGGCGAGAATTATAAGGAATTAGAGCCAATATCAAATGCATGACTTGAAGGTTTGAGGGAGCTTACCCAAAATGATACGTGGTGAAAGGATTGCCCGCGGAGAAATCTGGTGGGACGAATTTGGTATTCCTTTTGGGAGTGTAGCCGGTTATAAGCGTCCGGTTTTATTAGTACAGGATGATTCGTTTAATGAAAGCAGAATCAGAACCATCGTGGTAGTACCGCTGACTACCAATGTGCGTTTACTGGAAGCGCCGGGAAATGTCCTTGTCAAGAAAAAGGAATCAAAATTAACCGATGATTCTGTAATAATCGTTGCCCAACCGTATGCATTGGACAGAAACAGATTCATTGAGAAAATTTCAAAAGTAAATAAAGAGATACTGGAAAAAGTGGAAAAGGGAATGCTGTTAGTCCTTGGGATACAAAAATAGATTGGCAAAGTTCCCTTCAAATAAGCGTGTAGAGTAATATCTGAGGTTTTTATGGCAAACAATAATCCCCTTATCAAGCCGTATTTAAAATGGGCCGGGGGAAAACGGCAATTGCTTTCCGAAATAAAAAAACAGCTCCCGGAGAATATACATGAGTATACGTATTATGAGCCTTTTATCGGGGCAGGCGCGGTGTTTTTTGCGCTGCAGCCTGAGCGGGCGGTCATTAATGATTTTAATGCGCAGTTGATTTTGACCTATACCGTCATACGGGAAAACGTTGAAGAGCTTATCAGCCTGTTACAAGAATACAAAAATAAAAACGATGAAAACTATTTTTATCAAATCAGAAACATCGACAGGGACGCCGAGAAATTTTCTGCGTTGACGAATGTCGAAAAGGCGGCCCGTTTAATTTATCTTAACAAAACATGTTACAATGGATTGTACCGCGTTAATTCGCAGGGTCTGTTTAATGTTCCCTGCGGAAAATATAAAAATCCCGCAATATTTGATGAAGTGAATTTACGGCAAATCAGCGGGTATCTTAACGCCGGAAAGATCGATATTTTAAATGGTGATTTTGAAGACGCCGTTAAAAATGCCGGTAAAAATTCTTTCGTCTATTTTGATCCGCCGTATCACAGTCCGGATAAAATCAATTTTACCGGATACCAGGCGGACGGATTCGGCGAGGCGGAACAGCGGCGTCTGCGGGACCTTATGATCAAATTGACAAACCGCGGCGTAAAATGTCTTTTGAGCAATTCCGACACGGCATATATTCGTGAGCTTTACCAGTATGATTTTTTTGATATTGTCACCGTGCAGGCCAAACGGGCCATTAATTCGGATTCTGCGGGCAGGGGCAGCGTTAATGAGGTTTTGATAAAAAACTACGAAAAATCCTCCAATTTATTGAAATAAGGAACATGCTGTGATATATTATATAGTAGAATAAACTTCCGGTCGCCCATTCAAGACTGGTAGCTTTAGGAGTATAAAATGAATAAAACTGCGTCGTTAAAAGGGCATGCTTTTAAAGTATCCACCCTGATTTTGGCTCTGTTAGTTGGGGGTGCACTCCTTCTAACCGGTTGTCCTCCCGGCATCGAGCCCGGCGCCGACGGGGACACGTATATAGTAACAATAAACACCGGCGCCAACGGCGCCTTAACGGTTGTTGCCAACCTTACGCCAATTAACAGTGGTGATGAAGCGGCGGCGGGATCCATAATAAGCCTGTCCGCCGTGCCATCCAATGGGTATGAACTGGATACCCTCTCCTATAACGATGGGGCGGACCATCCGCTAACCACAGAGTTTACGGGCGTGAATTATCTTGCTGCTTTCACCATGCCCGCCAATGCGGTTACCATAACCGCTACATTTAAGCAGCCGGATGCAAATTCACATTCGATAACGATAACCGCCCCCGCCAACGGTACAATAACGGCAAGCGCCGGGTCAGCGGCTTCGGGGGCTACCATAACCCTGACCATTACGCCCGCTTCCGGGTATGAACCGGATGC
>JAISJS010000202.1 GCA_031261385.1 Treponema sp. | reverse complement strand
ATGGATTGTGAGATGATGATCCGATCAAAGGGGTCGCGGTGTATAAATTCCAGTGTGGACAGGGTTATCAAGTGTTTTGGTTCAATAGGCAGAATAGTAAAACCGTTTTCTATTACTTTGTCCGTCATTATTTTGATATCGCCGGATAAGACAAGTTTTCCTAAACTCATTTTAATTGTCATTTCCCATAAACTGGCAATACTGATTATCAGTTGACTATCGTCATTTTCCATTAATACCCTGATAGATGCAGGTAATTTTACATCATCTTCGACAAACCAAATAAACGATTGGGTATCAACCAGGTACTGCATTATTGATAGTCCTTAAAATCCTCAAGCGGGGCGTTGAAATCATCACTCATCATGGTAAAGGTGCCTTTCATGCATCCTGCACGAGGTTTCACAGTATTCTGCGAAGGATACTTGTTGAGTAAAAAACTTACAAAATCGCTTATTTCCTGTTGCTGCGGGGCGGGAAGCCGCTGCACATTTTCATACAATGCTGCTGTTTGCATACTTGTCTCCATACCTTAAATATACTACACACTGTCGCTAAAAAAAAGCCCTCAGTCACAATACCTTTGTGTTGGTACCCAGGGCTGGGAGCCTGTACGGGAAGATTCAAAGGCATTTTTTATTTTGGTGTCAGTCACCTTTTTATATTTCCCAAACCGGAATTGAAACCACTTCGCGGGATAGCGGTATACGCTGTTGCTGCAGGCATAACACCGCGCCAAGTCCGGTTTTCTTTTTCAACTTTTTCAATTCGGTGAATTTGCTGTAATCGTTCTGGCCTGGATTTGCAGTTTTTTTGATTTCAACAGGATACAGCGTCCCGTCCTGCTCTATGACCAGGTCAATCTCATTCTGATTGGTATCCCGATATAAATCTTATAATCCCTTTATTTGTACGATTTGGAATCATGCTCCAAATTATACAAAACTTGCAATTAAAAGTCCAGAGAAAAAAGGTGCTTTATATTGTAACAGCCGGACAATCCCCCCTACACATTTTTCATCGCCGCTCCCATAATCCCATGCATCATTTTACCAAATAAAAATTTAAACGGACCCAGACGAATTCCCGGCGCGAACACACGGTTCACAAGGCCGCTTTCCTGCCAGTGCGTTTTATCGGGACCGGGGGTTTTCTGGGACATGATACGCCATACCTGATAGAAAAAAATACGTTTGTAAGTAGGGCTGTGCAATTTCAGCGAAGCAGTATCCTGGTATAATTTCTTTCCGAGTTTTTGGCATTTTGCTTTAAGATTGTTTTTTGGTTCCACCGCTCCCATACGGACAACCGGCAGTTTATACACGCGGTTATAGCCCCAGTGTTTGAGGGTACTCTTCATGTAAGCGCAGGCGGTCGCGGCGCCTCCTCCCGCCGTGGAACTTACCACGATAGCTTTTTTGGTAAAGAACGAGGGACGGTGAAAATTATATGCGCCAAGATCAAAAAAGTTTTTGACAAGCGCCGATATGTGCAGGGCATAAACAGGACTTGAAAGAATCAAGCAGTCCGCCGCTTTCATCTTTTCGATGATTGGCTGCATAAGCGTCTTATGGGGGCAGAATTGTTCACCTGAGTAAAAGCAGTTGTAACAGCCTCTGCAATAGGGGAGGGCAACATCGGCAAGGCGGATTTCTTCAAATTCGGTATCGGCCATGCCGCTTTTTATTTCTTCAACGAGCTTTGCGGTAAAACTCGTCGTTTGTTCACCGCCGTACATATAACTTTTGCTGGGGCTGCCTGCCAGGATTACACATTTTATACTCATTTACATATCCTCCAGAGAGAGACATTGGGTTTCAATCTCATAACCCGGCAGAACCTTGTGTTTAAGGTGTTCTGTTTTGGTCAGAAGCAGCGCAGGTTTATAGTACTTTTTTTGCCGCTTTACTTCAATGGCCAGCGCTTTGTTATCCTTTAATCCCAGGGCCACGATATCAATTTCATATTGATCGCCGCGCGGCTCCCACCATGAACCGATTGCGCTATACTGCTGGCTTTCGGCGAATTGCTGTTTGAAGTACCGCTCCAGCATTCTGCCTGAATACGTTTGGTAATCGGCTTTGATAAGGGCTTTGAGGGCGGTAAAATTTTTTATCTCGATTAAGGAACGATAGCGGTCAAAATAATTAAACCAAAACTGCAAAAAATTATCGGCGATTTCGTAACGTACCGCCTGGGTTCCTTCCTTGGCAAGAATCGGGCGGCAGCAGACAAGGATGTTATACTCTTCAATAAGCCGCTTGATTTGACCTCCTGCGCTTTTATCCCCCACAGCAGATTCTATGGCGGGCTGAGTATTGATGCCGCCTGAAACGGCGCTTAAAATCGAAAAATACATACCATAATTTTTCCCGAATTCTTCAATAAGCAGATGTTTCCCTTCATCAATGAACGGAGAATTTTCTGCGGCCATAAAATCTATCATACTGTTAATGGTAAGGGAGGTATTGTCACAAAACAGTTCAATATATTTTGGGCTGCCGCCGGTAAATGTGTAAAGGGCAAGGAGTTCATCATTGCTGTATTTTGGGCGGTAGTCGCGAAGGATTTTTTTTATGGTGGAAAGGCTAAAAGCTGAAAGCTTGATAATATTATCAGCTCTGCCGAAAAGAGGCTCCTTTGAATCCTGAAATATTTTTTGCATGAGGGAATAGAGGGAACCGCAAAGTATCAGATTCATTTTTGTTTTTTTATGGTACTGATCCCAGAAATTTTGCATATCGTGATAGATAGATCCATTTATATTATAAAATTCCTGAAATTCGTCAATTATCAATGTGAATGATCGGGTGACCGCAAGTTCCATGATGTACTGAAAAAGAGAGCGGAAGCTGCTGATTTCCTCCGGAATGAAAACGTCCAGGGTCTCCTTGATCTTCGCAGCAAACTCCGCACAGAGCGGCGCCTCGTTTTTGCGTCCGACAAAAAGGTACACTGCCTGGGTCTCCTCGGTTGATTTCATAATGAGCAGCGTCTTGCCGATGCGCCGGCGTCCGGTTATAACGGTCATCCGGGAATGGTCTTTAAATGACAAATTCCGTATCCGCTGCAGTTCCGCCAATTCACTGGTTCTGTCGTAGAATTCCATCGTTTTAAGCCTTTTGTTCAACTATTTAGTTACCACCGTAACTATTATATTGGTAATTGTTACCGTGGTAACTGTTACCAATATAACTAAAATATAGTACAAGTCATCCCCACTGTCAAGGATCTGTTTTTTAAACTATTATACAAAAATGAGCACAACCAAAAAATCCGGTTTGTCGGATATCGAAATTGCCCAGGCGGCAAAGCTGAAACCTATAGCGGAAATTGCCGCAGAGCTTGGGATTCCCGCAGACAGAGTCGAGGAATACGGCAAATTCAAGGCGAAAATTGACTGGCGGCTTTTATCGGATAAGAACCTTCCGCCAAAACGGGCCAAATATATCAATATAACGGCGATAAGTCCCACCCCGCTTGGTGAGGGAAAAACGACGACTACCGTGGGGCTGGTTCAGGGGCTTGGCGCCATTGGCGCCCATGCGGTTGCCGCCCTGCGTCAGCCTTCAATGGGGCCGACCTTTGGCATTAAAGGCGGGGCCGCAGGGGGCGGGTACAGCCAGGTGGTTCCGATGGAAGATTTCAACCTCCACCTGACCGGGGATATTCACGCGGTAAGCGCCGCCCATAATCTCTGCGCCGCCGCGGTAGATGCGCGGATTTACCACGAGTCCCGCTGGTCGGATTCCTATCTTGAAAAAATCGGCATCCGCAGATTAAATACTGACCCCTATAAGGTACTCATAGGCCGTGTGATGGACATGAACGACCGCGTCCTCCGTAAGGTGATTACCGGTTTGGGCGAGCAGGGCGACGGCCCCCTGCGGCAGTCACGTTTTGATATTTCGGTGGCAAGTGAAGTAATGGCGATTCTCGCCCTGGCATCCGGCCTGAGCGATTTACGGAAGCGGCTGGGCCGCATGGTCGTTGCCCTTGACGAGAAGGGGCAGCCCCTTACCGCCGAAGACTTTGGCGTTGCGGGGGCGATGACGGTGCTGATGAAAGAGGCGCTCAAGCCGAATCTGCTGCAGACCCTTGAGGGACAGGGCAGTTTTGTTCACGCCGGTCCTTTTGCAAATATCGCCCACGGTAATTCTTCGGTGATTGCCGACCTTATCGCCTCACGCTACACCGATTATATTGTTACTGAAAGCGGATTCGGTTCCGACATGGGCATGGAAAAATTTTGCAATATCAAGTGCAGGGTTTCCGGCATGATCCCCGATGCGGTGGTTCTTGTTGCAACGGTGCGGGCCCTCAAATCCCACGGCGGCGGTCCCGCAGTGGTTCCCGGCAAGAGCCTTCCCGCCGAATACCGTGCGGAAAACCTTGAACTTCTTAAAGCGGGGATGTCGAATCTCCGCGCCCACATCGGTATAGTCCGCCGCTTTGGTCTTCCCGCCGTGGTCGCGATAAACGCCTTCCCCACAGATACGCAGGCAGAGTGGGACCTGATTAAAAAAGAAGCCATAGCTGCAGGAGCGGCGGACGCGGCAGTGACAAAGCATTGGGCGGAAGGCGGCGATGGCGCCGTGGATCTGGCGCGTGCGGTGGAGAAGGCCGCCAATGCAAGTGCTCCTGAAGGAACGCAGGCCTCCGGCTTTCAATTCCTCTATCCGCTGGAAATGCCCCTTGCCGAAAAAATCGAAACGGTAGCCCGCGAGGTGTACGGCGCCGATGGAGTGGACTTTGCCGAAGGGGTCCGCAAAGAACTCGGGCGGCTTGAGGATCAGGGCTTTGGAAAACTCCCGGTCTGTATGGCCAAAACCCAATATTCTCTGTCCCACGATCCAAAGCTCAAAGGGGCGCCCAGGGGCTGGAATCTTCCCGTTCGGGAAGTGCGGCTTGCCGCAGGCGCGGGCTTCATCTATCCGCTCTGCGGGGACATCACCACCATGCCGGGGCTCCCGTCGCATCCCGCATTTATGGATATTGATGTGGATGAAGAGGGAAACGTGAAGGGTTTATTTTAATTGCCTTACGTGATATTGTTGATTATTATTGATTGAGCAGAGGAGTATACATGAAAAGTTTTTTCAAAAGTCAAATAGAACATGGTGACGAAGATGATGAAGATGACGATGAGGAAAAAAATTCCAAAGAAGCGGGGCCCGATCCGCTCATAAACAAGATGCTTAAAACCCGGACAATTTTATTATCCGGTGAAATAAAAAAAGATCTTGCCGAGCGGACGATACGGCAGCTTCTGCTTTTGGAAGATTCAGGCGATGATCCTATCAAGATTTTTATCGATTCTCCCGGCGGAGACGCCGATGCGGGTTATGCTATCTTCGATATGATCCGTTTTGTAAAGCCTCCGGTCTGGACCATCGGCATGGGGCTTGTGGCCAGCGCCGCGGCGATCATTGCCCTTGCCAGTCCCAAAGAACGGCGGGTGGGACTCCCGAACAGCCACTACCTGATCCATCAGCCCCTTTCGGGAATTCGCGGCGTTGCTACGGATATCGAAATTCATGCGCGGGAACTGGATAAGCTCCGGGAAAAGATCAACCGCCTGATTGCCGATGAAACCGGCGCACCTTTTGAACAGGTTGAAAAAGATACCGACCGGGATTACTGGATGACCGCCGAGGAAGCGGTAAAATACGGACTGATCTCCAAAGTGATAATCCGGCGGGATGAGCTTTTTAAACCGGACTAAAAAAGCAGAGTTTTGCAAAAGGAAATCCCGGATGATTCAGTTGATCGCTTTTCTCGGAAATCCCGGCCGCGAATATGAGTATAACCGGCACAATGCCGGGCGTCTCCTTGCCCGGCGGCTCCCTTTTTATTCGTCCCTTAATTGGCAGAAAAAATTCAAAGGCCTGTATGCCGCCCATGAAGGCCATCACTTCCTGTTGCCCGAAACATTTATGAACCTTTCAGGTGAGTCGGTATTTGCCGCAGCTTCTTTTTTCAAAATCAAAGTTGATGAAATTCTCATTGTCCACGATGAACTTGAGCTGCCCATGGGAACCGTCTCCTTAAAATTTTCGGGTGGTCTTGGCGGGCATAACGGTCTGCGATCGATGAAGGCCTGTTTCGGCACGGCGGATTTCTGGCGTCTTCGAATCGGCATAGGCCGGCCTGACAGCCGTGAACCCGGCAAAGGCGGCCATCCGGGAAGCGGCGTCGGTATTATCGACTGGGTTCTCACGGATTTTGCCGCCGCCGAGGAACCGCTCTTAACAACGGTACTTGATGCCGCCGCAGGACTGCTCATGCAGGCAATCTCACAGGAACCGGAAAGCCTGTTACCTGAGTGGAAAAAAAAGAGTATTAACCGCGAAGGCGAATAAGGCGAATAAGGAAATTGAAGAAAGAAAATAGTGTTATTAGTATTATTTTCTCTTCATTATTCTTCCCTTTTTCGCCTTCTGCGCCTTAGCGGTTATTTAATTCTTAAATTGATTAAAAAGGAAAATAAGCATGGGTGAAAAAGAATCGTTCAGCCGCCTCTGTGAAATTGTTGAGCGGCTCCGTGCTCCCGACGGCTGTCCCTGGGATAAGGAACAGACTCCGGAAACCTTGCGCGGTGACCTTATCGAAGAAACCTATGAATGTGTCGAAGCCATTGATGAAAAAGATCCCGCTCATATTAAAGAGGAGCTCGGAGATATTTTTCTTTTGGTGACCATGATTGCTTATATGCACCAGCAGGAAGGTGTCTTTACCATTGCCGATGTATTGAATAACTTGTCAGAAAAACTGATACGCCGCCATCCCCATGTGTTTGGCGATGATAAGGGCGATAAGGCATTGACTTCCGATGAAGTCCTCGTGAACTGGGCAAAAATCAAGGTTGAGCAGGAAGGCCGCAAGCCAAAGGATTCTGTCCTTGATGAAGTAAGCCGCGGACTCCCGCCGCTTGACCGTGCGTGGAAACTCCAGAAGAAAGCCGCCAAACTCGGTTTTGATTGGCCGGACCTAAAAGGCGTCATCGGAAAAATTGAAGAAGAACTTGGTGAAACAATCGAAGCGGTGGAAACCAAAAAATCTCCGGACAATGTAGCCAATGCAGATGCAGAGCAGGAAGCTGTCGAGGAAGAATTAGGTGATCTTCTTTTTTCCGTGGTGAATCTCTGCCGTTATCTGAAAGTTGAGCCCTCAGTCGCCTTACAGAAAACAAATATCAAATTTACTAACCGTTTCAAGTATGTAGAAAAAAAGATGAAAGAAACAAATCAGGAAATGAAGCAGGGGAACCTTGCGGTGATGGATAAATTCTGGGAAGAAGCGAAAAGTTTATAGAACTCTTCCTCCATCAGCCTTTGCAGAGGCAGGCGGTGGAGGGGCGTACCCG
>JAISJS010000157.1 GCA_031261385.1 Treponema sp. | reverse complement strand
ATTAATTATGACACCCTTGTTTCCGACGAGATCAAAAATAAACTTGGTGATATTACTTTTTATACCGCTACCGACGGGAATCACGGGCGGGGCGTTGCCTGGGCGGCGAACAAGCTCCGCCAGAAATCGGTGGTGCTGATGCCCAAGGGTTCTTCCCAGGTGCGGCTTGAGAATATCCGCAAGGAAGGCGCCGAGGCGACTATTACCGATTTGAATTACGATGATGCGGTCAGGCTTGCCAACAAGCGGGCGCAGCAGGATCCACACGGCGTGATGGTTCAGGATACCGCCTGGGAGGGCTACGAAGAAATTCCCGGCTGGATCATGCAGGGCTACGGTTCCATGTCCTATGAAACCTATGGGCAGTTAAAAAAGGCGGGTGTTGAACGGCCAACCCACATTTTTGTCCAGGCAGGAGTCGGCTCCCTCGCCGGTTCCGTAGTGGGCTACTTTGCAAACCTCTTCCCCGATAATCCGCCTGTCATGTCGGTGGTGGAAGCATCCGCCGCAGACTGCCTGTATATCTCTTCGCTTGCGGGGAAACTCGTCGGGGTCAAGGGAAATTTAAGCACGATCATGGCGGGTCTTGCCTGCGGCGAGGGCAACACGATCTCCTGGGAGATTCTGAAAAATCACGCGCAATTCTTTGTTTCGGCGCCCGACTGGGTCGCCGCCCGCGGTATGCGGGTATTGGCGGTTCCGCTTAAGGGTGATCCCAAGGTTATCTCCGGCGAATCCGGGGCGGTAACTGCGGGGCTGCTCTTTACCCTGCTCCGCGATGAGGAATACAAAGACTTCCGCGAAGCGCTCGGGATCAACGCCGGTTCGGTGATACTGCTTTTCAGTACTGAGGGCAACACCGACCCGGAAAAATTCCGCGACGCAGTCTGGGACGGAGAGTTCCCGAGCGGGAATGTGTAAGAGAATGTAAACCACAAACGGCACGAACAGTACGGGTCAGTGGTTACTTAATATCTATTTTGGAGGAAAATGTATGCTGGATTTTACTGCAATTAAAAAAGCCGCCGAAGGGTACCGCGCCGATATGACGAAATTTCTTAGGGACGTAGTCAGACTTCCCGGGGAAAGCTGCGGTGAAAAAGAAACCGCCGCCCGCATTGTCGCGGAAATGAAAAAAGTCGGCTTTGATGAAGCGGGCATCGACAAGATGGGTAACGTCATCGGTTACATGGGAACGGGTAAGACCCTCATTGCGTTTGACGGCCACATCGACACCGTCGGAATCGGCAACCGGGCCAACTGGAAATTCGATCCGTATGAAGGTTACGAAACCGATACCGAAATCGGCGGACGCGGCACCTCGGATCAATTAGGCGGACCGGTTTCTGCGGTATACGCCGCTAAAATCATGAAAGATCTGGGGCTGCTTAATGACAAGTACAAAGTAATGGTGACCGGCACTGTACAGGAAGAAGACTGTGACGGGCTCTGCTGGGAATATATCATCAAAGAAGAAGGAATCAAACCGGAATTTGTCGTTATCACCGAACCCACCAACGGCAACATCTACCGGGGTCAGCGGGGACGTATGGAAATCCGTGTCGAAGTGCAGGGAATTTCCTGCCACGGCTCGGCGCCGGAACGCGGAGACAACGCAATCTATAAGATGGGCGAAATTATCGGCGAAGTAAAGGAACTCAATAACCGTCTCAAAGACGATGCCTTCCTCGGCAAGGGAACCCTCGCGGTGTCCCAAATTTATTTCAGCTCGCCTTCCCGCTGCGCCGTTGCGGACATGTGCGCCATCTCGATTGACCGCCGTATGACCGTCGGCGAAACTTACGAGACCTGCATTGCTGAGCTTCGCTCGCTGCCCGCGGTACAGAAATACAAGGCCGAGGTGAGTATGTACAAATCCGACAGGCCCAGCTACACCGGAGTTCAGTATCCGATTGACTGTTTCTTCCCCACCTGGGTTATTCCCGAAGACGCCCCCGCGACAACGGCAATGGTAAAATCCTACGAGGGTATGTACGGTAAACCCAAGGTAGACAAGTGGACCTTCTCCACCAACGGGGTCGCCGTTATGGGACGCAACAATATTCCGTGCATCGGCTTTGGTCCGGGTAAAGAAGAGGAGGCTCACGCTCCCAACGAAAAAACCTGGAAAGAGGATCTCGTCCGCTGCGCCGCAGTATACGCGGCGTTACCGTCAATCTACACGGAGAACAAGTAGGAATTTTAACCGCAAAGTCGAAGAAGTCGAAAAAGGGGAAGATGAAGAGAATATGAAACCACAAAGGAACGAAGGAACACCAGGGAAAAGAGAGATATCACTTTCTATGCTTTGTGTACTTAGTGGTCAAAATTCTTTATCCTTTTCTTGCTTCTTCGACTTAGTCGACTTCGTGGTTTAATATTTTTTAATTTTAAGGAGTAAACTATGGCATACATTAATCAGTATACAAGCAGACTGGACAATCTTAATTTTAAGGACATGTTCGGGAATGATTTTTTCCTGACCTGGGAAAAAACCTACGATGAAATTCTGGCGACGTTTACCGTGGCCGACGCCCTGCGCTGGCTGCGGGAGAATAATATCTCTACCAAGATTTTTGAAAGCGGCCTTGGGATTTCGTTGTTCCGGGATAATTCAACGCGGACACGGTTCAGTTTCGGGTCGGCCTGTAACCTGCTCGGCCTTGAGGTGCAGGATCTGGACGAAGGTAAATCGCAGATTGCCCACGGTGAAACCGTGCGTGAAACGGCAAACATGATTTCGTTTATGGCGGACGTTATCGGCATACGGGATGACATGTATATCGGCAAGGGAAACACCTACATGCGCGAGGTTGCCAAATCCGTGCGGGAAGGATTTATCGACGGGAACCTTGAACAGTGCCCGACTCTCGTGAACCTTCAGTGCGATATCGATCACCCGACCCAGACCATGGCCGACATGAACCATATCATTCACCACTTTGGCGGTATCGATAAACTTAAAGGGAAGAAGGTCGCGATGACCTGGGCGTATTCGCCTTCCTACGGGAAGCCGCTTTCGGTTCCCCAGGGCGTCATCGGCCTTATGACCCGCTTTGGTATGGAAGTGTCCCTTGCCCATCCTGAGGGTTATGAAGTTATGCCCGAGGTTGAAGAAGTTGCCAAACGTAATGCTGCGTTAAGCGGCGGAAAATTTACCAAATCAAATTCGATGGAAGACGCTTTTAAGAACGCCGACATTGTGTATCCCAAAAGCTGGGCGCCTTTTGCGGCGATGGAGAAGCGGACAAATCTTTACGGAAACAGCGACTTTGACGGGATCAAGGCGCTCGAAAAAGATCTCCTTGCCCAGAACGGCAAACATAAAGATTGGGAATGTACGGAAAAATTGATGAAGAAAACGAAAGACGGCAAGGCCCTGTACCTGCATTGTCTTCCTGCGGATATATCAGGCGTTAGCTGCAAGGAAGGCGAAGTTGCCGCAACGGTGTTTGACCGTTACCGGGTCCCGCTGTACAAGCAGGCAAGCCACAAACCGTACATCATCGCCGCGATGATTTTCTTAAGCAAGATCAAGTGTCCCCAGGAAACCCTGTCGAACCTTGTCACCCGGAACATTAAACGCAGTTTTAACTAGGCTGATATGAGAAAACGTATCGTCATCGCCCTTGGCGGAAACGCCCTTGGGGATAACCTGAAAGAGCAAATGGCTGCGGCGCAGGGAACGGCAAAGGCAATCGTGGACCTTGTTGAAGCGGGACACGAGATTGTCATAGTTCACGGTAACGGTCCCCAGGTCGGGATGATCGAGACTGCCTTTGAAACGGCGGCCCGCGCCGACCAGCATTTTCCGGTTCTTCCGATGAGTGTCTGCGTCGCTTTAAGCCAGGGCTACATTGGCTATGATTTGCAGAACACTATCCGTAAGGAACTTGATTCCCGGAATATGCAGACACAGGTGGCTACGATCATCACCCAGGTGGAAGTTGATCCCGCCGACAGAGCCTTTGAAAATCCGACCAAGCCCATAGGCGGCTTTATGAGCAAGGCCGATGCGGATGTGCTTGTTTCAAAGGGGATTCCCGTTATGGAAGATGCGGGCAGGGGTTACAGGCAGGTGGTGGCTTCCCCCAAACCCATCAACATTATTGAGGCGGATACGATCAAGGCCCTGCTTGCATCAGGCCAGATCCCGATTGCCGCAGGCGGCGGCGGAATTCCCGTGGCATTAAAAGACGGACAGTACCGGGGAATGAGCGCCGTTATCGACAAGGATTTTTCTGCGGCAAAACTGGCAGAGCTCATCGGCGCCGATATGCTTATCATACTTACCGCGGTGGAGAAGGTTGCCGTCAACTTTGGCAAACCGGATCAAAAGTGGCTTGATACCCTTACCGTCGCGGAAGCTGAAAAATATATCGGTGAAAATCAATTTGCCAAAGGGTCGATGCTTCCCAAAGTGCAGGCGGCGGTCAGCTTCGTCAAGTCTGCGTCCCGGCGAAACGGTTCTCACGGCGAGCCGCACACCGCCCTCATCACCCTGCTTTCAAAAGCGCGGGACGGCATTGAGGGCAGAACGGGAACGGTGATTAAGGCCTAGAGCCTGGTTTGGGTTTTAACAGGAACGGGCAAAAAGGCCTTGTGTTCCTGAATTTATATTTCTTTTCAAGGAGAAAAAAATGAAGAAAGTGTTAATCTCACTGGCGGCTGTTATGGTTTTATTGGCGGCAGGATGTACCCCAAAAAACCAGGCTGCAGGCGGATCCGCCGGTCCCCGGGGCGCGTCAGATCTTAAAATCGTGCTGATTCTGCCGGGACCTATCAATGATCAGAGCTGGAATGCGACGAACTATGCGGGGCTTGTGAAGAGCAATGCAAGTCTTGGCACCAAAATGGAGTACATAGAAAATGTGCAGGCGCCTGATTATGAATCCACATTCAGAAACTATGCGGAGCGGGGTTATGATCTTATTCTGGCGGCAGGCACCCAATTTGATGAAGCGGCCAACAAGGTTGCTCCATCATACCCCAAAACTGTTTTCTGTGTTGTCAACGGGATGATTTCCAATGGGGCCAATGTGGCGCCGATTTTCCCCCGGGAATATGAGGCAAGTTATTTAGCGGCGTTAATTGCCGGAGAAGTAACCAAAAACGGCCAGTTTGCAACAATCGGCGGATTCCCCAATGACGCTATGGAAAAATTGCTTGACGTATATGAAAAAGTTTCCGTGGACATTGCAAAAGGCCGCGGCATAAGCGGCGCCAAAGCGGTCAGGGCGTATGCAAATTCCTGGGATGATGTATCCCTTGGAAAACAAATGGCGGAAACCATGATCAATAACGGCGCCGATACGCTCTTTGTGTATGCAAATCAGGTTGGCCTGGGCTCCATTCAGGGGGCCAGGGAGAAGGGCGCCAAGTTTATCGGTTTCTCCGGTGACCAGACGGTAATCGCTCCCGAAACAGTCGTCGGCTCGGTCATTTTTGATTTTGAGACGTTTTATGTATGGGCTGTTCAGAAATATATCGACGGTACCCTGGACGGAAATACGGTTCATGAAGCGGGACTCAAAGAAAAAATATTTGTCCCGGTCTATACTCCCGCGATCCCGCAGAATGTCAAAGACAATGTTGAAGCGGGTGTACAGAAAGCAGTGAGCGGCGGCATTGATTTGACGGCTCTTTTTGCAAAGAAATAGGCAGGAATGGTATGGCTTCGCCCTTTTTTGAACTAAAAAATATTACGAAATATTTTGCAAAAGTAATTGCAAATAAGAACGTTGATTTTTCGATAGAAAAGGGCGAAGTCGTCGCTTTGCTCGGTGAAAACGGCGCCGGAAAAAGCACGTTAATGAAAATACTTTACGGCCTGTACCGCGCCGATGAGGGGCAAATATTGATGGATGGGAATCCCCAAAGAATCAATTCCCCAAAAGAGGCGATGGCTCTGGGGATTTCAATGATCCAGCAGCATTTTTCCCTTGTTCCGGCGCATACGGTGATTGAAAATATTATTCTGGGAACGGTACACGGTAAAATAAATTATCCGCAATACGAAAAAGAAATACAGACGCTCTCGGAAACGTACGGATTTAATATCGATGTAAAGGCGAAGGTGCGGGACCTTTCCGTTGGTGAGCAGCAGAAGGTGGAAATCCTCAAGGCGCTGTACCTTAAAGCGCGTCTTTTAATAATGGACGAACCGACGGCGGTACTGACCCCCCAGGAAACGGATACCCTGATGAAGTTTGTAAAGGACTTTACCGCGAAGGGCAATTCCGCCGTTTTTATAACCCACAAATTAAAAGAAGTTATGGAAGTGGCGGATCGCATTGTTGTTATGCGCAACGGTGAAAAATGCGGCGATCTAAAAAAATCGGAAACTGACGAGAAAAAACTTTCACATCTGATGATAGGCAGGGACCTTGAAGGGCAGGGGGATTCAAGAGGCCGCAGGGAAACCGGTACCGAAGAAACACTCAGTGTGGAACATGTAACGGTTGCAGGTGAGGGAAATGTAAATTATCTGGATGATATCAGCTTTTCTATTCATAAGGGTGAAGTATTCGGCATTGCGGGGGTAAGCGGGAACGGCCAGACGGAGCTTTGCGAGGCGATCTGCGGCGCGCAGGCCCTTTCCGGTGGAAGCATACGTTTGAAAGGTGAAGATATCAGCTCCCTTTCGATACATGAGCGCATTGACCGGGGCGTCGGGTACGTGGTATCCGACCGGTATAAAGAGGGAATGGTCATGGAGATGACCGTTGCCGAAAATATGATACTTAAAAAATCCTTTGGCAGGCAATGGAAAAAAAACGGCCTGCTGAACAATAAATTAATAGATGAATATGCCGCAAAGGCAATAGGAAATTATCAGATTAAGGCGTCAGGTCCGGATGCCCTTGCACGGGGACTTTCCGGCGGGAATCAGCAGAAGGTAGTGCTGGCCCGGGAAGTTGACTGCGGAGAACAGCTTATTATTTTTGATCAGCCGACCCGGGGACTGGACCTTGGGGCCATTGATAACGTGCATAAAACGATACTTGCCGAGCGGGAAAACGGGAAAAGTGTTTTGCTCGTATCAACCGAGTTAAGCGAAATATTTGCCCTTTCGGATCGTATCGGGGTCATCTACAAGGGTAAAATCCAGGGCATCTACAATGTTAAAGACCTCAGTACCGAAAAAATCGGACTTTTGATGGCAGGTTATTCAGTCGCGCAGGAGGCCGTATGAACGCAAAATTACGCGATCTGCTGGTAACAAATATTTTGGCGGTTCTTGCGGGATTGTTTTTAAGCGGAATCCTGATGCTCTTTTTGGGGAAAAATCCGGTTAATGCATTTGCCCTTTTATTCAGCTCGATTGCCCGGGACAAATATACCTTTGCCGATATTTTTGTCAAGGCGACGCCGCTTATCTTTACCGCTCTGGCTTTTGCCTTTACCTACAAGGCAAGTCTTTTTAACATCGGCGCGCAGGGGCAGTTTTATATTGGCGCCGTTACTGCGGCCGCCCTCTCCCTGGTTCTTAAAGATACGCTTCCTTCTTTTATAACGCTTCCCATTGTCCTTGTTCTTACCGCGGCGGCAGGCGGGATCTGGGGCGCTTTTATCGGATTTGTCAAAGCCCGGTTCAAGGCAAATGAATTTTTGGTCAGCATGATGAGTACCTATGTCGCCCTGGCCATCATGAATTACCTTTTGCGGACTGCGCTTATGGAGACGAAGGGGGAATATCCGCAGACCGATTCTCTTGTCAGGGCATTGTGGCTCCCGGTGATTATCAGGGGGACGCGGCTGCATGCAGGATTTTTGCTTGCCGTTATCGCCGCTCTTGCCATGTGGGTGCTGCTGTATAAAACCGGATTCGGGTACCGTATACGTGTCGTGGGAAACAACGCCAATGCGGCGCGTCTTGCCGGTATCGATTCAAAAAAACTTACCGTGGCCGCATTCGTTATCGCGGGGTCATTGGCCGCCTGCGCAGGGTTTACCGAAGTGAACGGGGTTCAGCACATGCTGCTTCAGGGCTTTAATCCTGATATCGGCGCCGCCGGTATCGGTATCGCAATTCTGGCCAACGCCAATCCTGTTGGTATTATTTTTGCGGCGATCCTTTTTGGCGCCCTTTCGGTGGGCGGTACTATCATGGGCCAGCTTTCAGGCATTCCTTCGAGCATTATCGATTTGATGCAGGGCTTTGTGATGGTCTTTGTTATCCTTGCGTATTTTGTGCGGGCCAAAATGGAAATAAACCGGGAGAAACGGCGAATCCGGCAAAAGGCGGTGGAAAAAATATGATAAATTTATTGATACAAACCATGCGAATGGGAACTCCGCTTCTCTACGGTTCAATCTCCGAAGTATACGCGGAACGATCCGGGGTCATGGTTACCGCCATCGAAGGGATCTTTTTGATGGGCGCATGGGCAGGCTTTGTCGGCGCATTTCTTTCAAAAAGCCTTTTGATAGGCTGCAGTGCGGCAATTCTCGCGGGGCTTTTGACTTCGGCGCTTTACGGCTGGATTACCGTATTCCTTAAACAGCATCAGGTGGTAACAGGGACTGCGATTAATATTTTAAGCATCGGGATCTGTTCGTTTTTTCAGCGGGTGATCTTCGGCGTTCCCCTGACCCCGCTTACCGTACAGCCCCTTCCTGCCCTGCCAATTCCCATTCTTTCAAAAATTCCTTTTATCGGGCAGGTGCTGTTCAATCACAATATCCTGACGTATCTGCTTTTTATCGTTGTACCGCTTTCGTATCATGTACTGTATAAAACGTCCATAGGATTGACGATACGGTCTGTCGGAGAAAATCCCGAAGCGGCCGATGTTGCGGGGATCAACGTGAACCGTATACGCTTTTCGATGGTGCTGCTTGCCGGTATCATGGGCGGATTGGCGGGGGCCTTTTATTCAATCGGATACCTCGGTATGTTTACCACTACGATGATAGGGGGCAGGGGATGGATAGCCTTTGCCATTTGTTTCCTTGGCAACTGGAATCCCCGGGGCGCGTTAATAGGGACTCTTGTATTCGGTTTTGCCGAAGCGTTATCGATATACATGCGTTCCATCGGCGGGTTTGTGGTTCCCAATGAATTATTTATCGCCCTCCCGTATATTCTTACCATTGTTCTTACCATTACCCGCAAATCCTTTGATACTCCTGCAAAGCTCGGCATTGCGTATTCAAAGGAAAATTAAATCTGCTTGAGGAGTACGTATGAAAAAAGCATCAAATGGCAGAGAGTTGGTTTATCAGCTTGAAGGACGGCCGCCCCTGGGCGCCGCCTTTCCGCTGGGGATGCAGCATGTGCTGTCGATGTTCATCGGGAATCTGGCGCCGGTACTGGTGCTGGCAGGGATCGTAGTTGACGGGGCAACGGTGATAAGCCCTGCCCAGAAAGTGCTTATGGTGCAGTGCGCCATGTTTGCGTCGGGCATGACAACCCTGGTGCAGCTGTACCCGCTCAGGCTGGGTAAATCATTTCAGATAGGCGCAGGGCTTCCCATTGTGATGGGTACCGCCTTCGCCTTTGTGCCGACCATGCGAACCCTCGTGACCGAATACGGGATCAACGCCCTGTTAGGCGCCATCATCGTGGCAAGTCTTGTGGAAATTGTCATGGGGCTTTTTATCCGGCCCCTTAAAAATTTTTTTCCCCCGATTGTAATCGGCGCGGT
>JAISJS010000120.1 GCA_031261385.1 Treponema sp. | reverse complement strand
ATCATTGCCGGGGTGTGGAACGGCGTTGCCAAAGAAGCGGCCGAAGCCTTCATCAAGACGGCAAACGGATCGGTGCGGACCCTGGTGAAGCTCATGGGGCGGGTGCACCAGGTGATGGGTATCAACCGCCTTGAGCAGCCGGACGCGGAAGTGATAGCCTCCGCCGGCGAACTGCTGATGCGGTAAGGGGAGGGAAATGATGGCTGGATGGATGTATCGGATGGCGGTTCGGATAAAGGACTTCGGGGAACGCTGGAGATTACCGGTGTTTATCATGATGGGATTAGCACTGAGGGAACGGGTACTGGAACTGCCCGGTAATTTATTTTTGAGGAGGCCATAAATGGCGCGGCTAAAACCCCAGGTGGGGAAAATCAACAGTCTTGAGGATGCGAATCTGGTCCTTAAGGAAATCGGGCTTCTTGAGAAGGAACTGGAAAGCATAGATTCGGATGCGCACAAGCAGATCGCCGAGATCAAAGGCGATGCGGTGAAGAAGGGGGAGCCCATCCGGAAGCGGATCACCGATGACTCGGCCTTACTCGGCGCCTATGCCGAATACAACCGGGGCGATCTTTTCAAGGACAAGAAAACGGTGCAGCTTTCATTCGGAATTTTCGGGTACCGGAAAAGCACTTCTATCAGCGTAAAGAAAACCACGCTGGAGCTTCTGAAAAAACTGAATCTGACCAAGTACATCCGGCTGAAGGAAGAAGCGGACAAGGAAGCCATGGCGGAACTGGGTGATGACACCCTGGCTCAGGTGGACGCGGTACGGAAGGTGAAGGATGACTTCTTCTGCGAAGCGGACAAAGAGGAGATCAACAAGGAACTCCTGAAGGAACAAATCTAAGGGAAGCGAAACGGCAGCGTGCGAAAGCGGCCGCCGTCATCCGGGCGCGGCGTCCCGGGTCTGAAGAGCCAGCCAAAGGAGCAAGAACATGAAGAACAAATTGTCGGACCTCAACAATCACCTGTTTGCCGAGATCGAGCGGCTGGGGGATGAGGAATTGAAAGGCGACGACCTCGCCCAGGAAATCAACCGCGCCCATGCGATTACCAACGTTGCCGCCCAGATTATCAACAACGGCAGCCTTGTCCTGAAGGCAGGGATTGCCATAGACAGTACGGCTGGTGGTTTAAAGATTCCGATTTTAACGGACTAGGGTTTATGCACAGATATTCTGTAAAGGAAATAGCCTTCCTTGAAAAGAAAATAAAAGGCCGGAGCATCGCCGAACTGACAGAGCTTTTCAACCGGCGTTTCGGCCTTGTGCAAACTGAAGCTGCGATCCACTACACTGTATATAGCCGCGGGTTTAGTAATGGCTTGCCCTCTACGCATAAATATTCTGCACGGGAAATAAGATTCCTGGAAAAAATGTTGCCCGGCCGTACCTACATCGAAACGGCGAAACTCTTTAATGAGCACTTCGGCCTCCGTTTAAAACATTCAAAAATCAGGAGTGCCTGTCACAACAGGGGCATAACCAACGGCCGGGATTGCAGGTTTCAACCCGGACAGGAAGCCTGGAACGCAGGATTAAAGGGCTGGTCGCCTGCGGGGACCGAAAAGACACGGTTCAAACCAGGACACGTTCCCCCTAATTACCAGCCGGTGGGAACCGAGCGGATAAACACCGACGGCTATGTTGACGTTAAGATAGCCGATCCCAGGACATGGAAGGGCAAACACCTGATCCTTTGGGAAAAAGCGAACGGTCCGGTACCCAAGGGGTGCGTAATCATTTTTGCCGACGGGAACCGGCGGAATGTGAAACTGAAAAACCTGCTGATGGTTTCCCGGGCGGAGCTTGCCGTTATGAATCACTGCGGTTTGATTTATGACCGGCCTGAGTTTACCAGGACCGGCAAATTAATCGCGGACATCAAAATTGAGATTAGTAACCGTAAACGAAGGAGCAAACATGGGAAATGATAGTACGGCACAGAACACCCCGCTTCCCCTCTCGAATAAAAAAGGGAAGATGGCGCTGATCCATATTGCCAAAAACGCGGTGGCCATTACGGATGAAGACTACCGGTCTTTATTATCCGGAGCGGCCGGAATCGACAGCGCCGCCGATATTGAATGGGAGTACCAGTTCACCGCCGTTATGAAAGCCTTTGAGAACCTGGGATTCAAGAGCGACCGGAAGCAGGGGAAAACCCGTCCCCGGTGGGAAGATGAATGGGGCGGTACCGCCGGGCAGCGGGCCAAGATAGAGGTGCTGTGGCGAACCTGCGCCCGGAACAAAACCGACAAGGCGCTCCGGGCGTTCATAAAGCGGATCACCCATGTGGATCATCCCCGGTTTCTCAATGCGGCCCTTGCCCGGAAGGTCATCATAGCCCTGGAGGTTATGAATAAGAAGGAGGAGGCGCAGTAATGTTTTGGCAAAAGAGTTTATTCAAAAGGAAAACGGCGGAACAGGCCCTTGAGCTGGCGTCATGGGCACGGGTCCAGATCAACGATCTGCGTGCGGATTTAAAGCTCAAGCAGGCCGAACTTAAAAAGCTGGAAAAAAACATGGACAAACTGGAGGGGCTGCTTTCAGATCTGAAACATGGAGAGCTGTTCGCGGAATGATGAAGAAAGAGGTCAGCCTGCCCACGCACGGGCAGATAATTGATTTTCTGAAAACCCAGGCGGCGCCGGTGAGCGTCAATAAAATAGCGCGGGCATTTTGTGTAAGCCGGAACGCCGTATTGGTACGGATCGCCACCCTGACCTTTGTGGATCCCCTGCTGGCAGAGGACGAGCGGGGGCGGATATATCTCAGGAAGGAGTAAGACAAATGACAAAGAAGCGGGTACCAAAAGCGGTGCGGGAATTTCGTCAGGAGATGGCGATAAAACAAAGGAAGCGTACCAGCGAATGGAAGCGGAAAGAATTTGAAGCCGCATTGGCAAAGGAAAAGCTGGAGACATACAGGGATATTTTTGGGGTATTTTGCGGTCTTTCCCACAAGGCAATGGAATCTGCTGCTTGCCAAAAGATAGTGAAATTAGCGGCGCGGGGATTTAATGCCCGTCAAATAATTGACTACATGGAGCCAAAAAAGAGAGATTCCATACCCGGGGGCAGGATAGGATGAGCGCGGGAAGGGAGCAATGCAGGAAGGGAGCGGGGTTTTTGAAGAGCTGGAGGGGATTCTCGGAACCGACGGGGCAAACCGCCTGGTCGATTATTACGCCGGCTCAAGCCTGTATATTCCGCGGGGAATTCAGACCGGGCGGAAACGCCGGCAAATCAGGGAAGAATTTAAAAAGGGCGCGGGGTACCGGGAACTGGCAAAAAAGTACGGGTACACGGAACGGCATATCCGCAAGATCACCCGCCGGATGCCCCAGGGGAAGATACAGGGAGAACTTTTTGAGGGGCTTTAAAAAACGGATAGCAGCTAACTAAAACAGGATGCTGTATTCCCGCCGCCCTCCCTGCTTGCCGGGGAGGGTTTTTTTACCTCCGCAAACCATGCGCGAAATTGAACTAATTTTTTGAATTAAAACATTTTATTTGGATACACGGTCAGGTCTATAGTCAAACCAACGTAATAAGAACGGGGTGTTTACACCTCCGGCGGGGGGAAAGGTTAATGCTCCTTTCCCTTTTCCCCCGCCATTTTTAAACGGAGGTTTTTATGGCTACATCGACAGGTAATGCACTTGGAACGGTATTACATCAAGCAGCAACTGATGGGATAAATATGAATGAGGAAACTCAAGCGGAATCTTTAAGGTATTGGAAAAAGATAGCTAATGCCTTGATAGATTTTCTTGCTGACACGAATTCAAATCCCATAACAATTAAATGTGGTTCCAATTCCATAGTAATTAATGGCTCCGGAATAACAGAAAATGCGGCGGTAATAACACACAAGAGTGGGGATAGTCAGTTGGTAATTGATGACTCCGGAATAACAGAAAATGCGGCGGCAAAAATATCATCGATAGGGCAAACTAACACGGCGCCGGCGTGAAAGATTTTGTAATGACATATAGGAGGTTTTTATGGAACTGAAAGGCAAGCCGCTGTCCCTTGGGGCGAAGCTGCTCGGCGCGATTATAGCCGTCGGGGCTTTGGCGCTCAAGGCGACCGTTTCCCCCCAGCTCGACATTGACGCCGCCATTAAAGTGTCCGCCTTCGTGGTACTGGTATTCGCGCCGGTAGATGTCTCCATGGTAATGAGCAACATATTCGGCCCCCTGGCGAACCGGCGCGGTGACACATGATCGGCGTCTATGCGGTGCTGATCCTGGTGGCCGTCATCGTGATCCTGGCGGTCGTTATTTTTATCCAGGCAAAGGTATGTAAGAAATCGAAGCAGGAAACCGCCGCCCTGCATGAAGCATTTTGGCAGGTTCAGGACCGAGCCAATCGTTTACAGAAAGCCCTCGGCGGTATCGCCAAGGCAGAGGAGGACGCCCATGCGGAACGGCAGGAACTTAACAATACTCCTGACGCTAATCTTGTTACTCGCGCCAATGGTCTTTTTGGGGTGCGCGACAACAAGCGTCAGCAGTGAAGCTGCATCGACCCTGGTGGCGCTGAAGCCGCCGGTACCGCCGGCGCCGGAAATGGAGCCGGTTGTGTTTGCGGACCGGGACGGGGGCCTGTGGCTGTCCTATGAGGACTACCGGTCCCTTGAACGGAACATCATAGCGCTCCGGGAATACGCGGGACAGCTTGAAGTTATTGTTGAATTTTACGCGGGGGATGATTGATGAGTATAACGATAATTTTTTCTGTCATAGGGGCGGTAGTCTCGTTGAGCAGTATTCTGATCGGTATCGGGGTTGTTAAAGGAAAGATAAACCAAAACACCGATATCAACGCCGCCCAGACGAAAGAGATCGAGACCCGGGCAACTAAGAATGAGTTAGCCGCCGCGGTGACCCGGGCGAATGAGCAGCTTGCGGCGGCCATCAAGCGGAGCGACGAGATGCTCGCGATCATGACAAAACGGGCGGAGGAGGATCGCGCCCATGGCGAGGGGAAGTACCGGGAATTTTATTCCCTGTTAAACGGCCACGGTGAACGGATCGCCGCCCTGGAAACACAGCAGAACGTGCTGAATAAATCCCTTGACGAAATTAAGACCGATTTAAAGACCGGTCTTAAGGATATTCAGAGCGAGCTTAAAGAGCTGAATAAGAAAGGATAAGCATGGCCCTGAACGACAAGCGCGGCGAAGCGGAAAAACTCTATGTCAAAAACGGCATGACCTGTGCGCAGATCGCGGCGCAGTTGGGGGTGAACGAGGGGACGGTCTACCGCTGGAAAGCCGAGGCCGTGGAAAAGGGCGAAGCGGCCGACTGGGACGCGCAGCGGCGGGTGTACAACATGAGCCCCCGGGAGATGTTTGCCATCTACGCGGAGACCGTGAAGACCTGGATCGTGAATCTGCAGAAAGACCCGAACCTGCTCTCCGACGGGAAGATCGCCGACGCCATCGCGAAGCATGTCAGCGTCCTCCAGAAGCTGGATACCCGGAGCCAGTATTTGGGCGTCTCCCTGGATCTGATTCAGATTGCCAATCAGTGGCTCGCGGAAAACCAGCCGGCGGTGAAAGAGAAAATTGATCCCCACTGGGACAGTATCTATGCGGAACTGGTGAAATATTCGACACAGAAGGGGATATTTTAAGTGCGGAAAATACGGAACCTGAAACAGTTGGAATCCGCGTGGAACGAGCTGCGGGAAGAAATCCTGGGCCGTCCCCTGTTTCTCGATAATTCCGACGCCGCGAAAAAAGACCGGAAGGCCCGGGCCGAAAACAGCGTCATGGAATTTGCCCGGATTTATTTTCCCGATTACGTTCCCGCGGAGTTTGCAAAGTTTCATAAGGAATGGGAAAAGATCCGCCTTCTCACGGATGAGCCGGTACTGCTGGAAGCCTTCCGGGGAAGCGGCAAGTCCACGTTCTTTACCCTCCTTGATCCCATCCATGAGATCGCCTACGGGAAACGGAAGTTTATGATCTTCTCTTCGTACAACGAGGAGAAGAGCGCGGTCTTTACCGGGCGCATCCTTTTGGAACTGATGTTCAACCAGCGGCTTAAAAATGACTTCGGGGAATTCATTCCCAAGGGCCGGTCAACGTCCCTGAAACGGTTTAAGGCAGATATCCCCGGCGCAGGCGGCAAAACCATCGGGGTCAGGGCGATATCCATCGGCCAGGATCCGCGCGGGTTTGTCCACGGCCCCAACCGGCCGGACTATGTCAGGATGGATGATATCCAGAGCCGCCAGCGGGCGAAGAGCCGGAAGTTTGTCCGGGGAACGGTTGACTGGGTAATGCAGGATTTGATCCCCGCCCTGGCGGAACACTATTCCGCCGTGATTGTCGCCACCCCCCTCAACACGCAGTGCGTGGCCAGCACCCTTGAAAAGGGGAGCGACGAAATAAACCCGGTCAAAACCTACAAGTTTCCCGCGGAGGAACGGGGGAAGCCCGCGTGGAAGGAAGCGTTTCCGGCGCCGCGGCTTGCAAAGCTGAAGCGCACCATCGGCTCTATGGCGTACACCCAGGAATACCTGCTGGTACCCATTGCGCTGGACGAGCGGATTTTCAAAGAGGAATACATCAAGGGCTATGCGGAGGAGGAACTCATCGGTACCCGGTTTCCTTATATCTTCAGCTGGACCGACCCGAGCGTGAAACATGAAGAGAAACACTGTTTCAAAGCGACCATCTGCGCCGGCATTACCGACGAGGGGACTATTTATATTCTCAAGGCGCGTATCCGCAAAGAATCGGTTTCCCGGATGGTTGACGGGATGTACCAGATGTACAACGAGTGTAACCCGAGCTGGATGTTCTATGAGGACAACGGCGGCCAGGCCCTGCTGGGGGAAGTTCTGGACGCGAAGGCGGAGCGGGAAGGCTATCATATTCCCCGCCGGGCGGAGACCAACACCATTCATAAGGATACCCGTATTGAGGGGACCCTTTCCGCGCCCATTGAAAACGGGGTGATCCGGTTTCATAAAACCGATCCGGATCAGAAAGAACTGATAGATGAACTGCTGCAATTTCCGGACGGGGAATACAAGGACGGCCCGGATGCGCTTGAGGGTGTGGTACGGAAGCTGCTGGAGTATGCCCGGCGGCGCCGTGCCGGGATGCCCAGGGCAAGCCTCCCGCGCCGGTCGGCAGAAGTTCTGCGGGGGTATAATTGATGTCAAGACGGAAACATGAACGGAACTTTCAGAAGTGGGCGCCTGATACCCGCATCGACGGAACAAAGGAAAGCCTCACCGGCCGCCCGGACGTGAATCTTTCCGGGGGCGATCATTTTGCCACCCGGACCCGGGTCAATGATTTTGTCCGGCTCATGCGGACCCTGCCCGATCTCGATCCGGTTCTCCGGAAGATGGGCCGGGGAATAAGCGCCCTGCAGGAACTGCTCACCGACAGCCATCTGGAAAGCGTGTGGACTATCCGCTGCGCGGCCACCAGCGGGGCGGAATGGTTCATGGCCGCCGGCGCGGACGGGCGGCGGGAGCAGGAAGCGGCCGACTCCTTTGCCGGGCAGCTTTCCAACATGGACATCCCCCGGATCATCGAAGAGATGATGGACGCGGTGGCCTACGGCTATTCCCCCCTGGAGGTTCTCTGGAAAGCCGACCACGGGTATTGGGGGATCGGCAATATTGTCGGCAAGCCGCCCCAGTGGTTTGAGTTTGACCAGAACAATAACCTTGTCCTGAAAACAAACAGCGGCATCGCCACGGAGGAGCTGCCGGAAAACCGTTTTCTGCTTGTCCGGCATCGTCCAAGTTATGCCAACCCCTACGGGGTGAAGATTTTCTCAAAATGCTTCTGGCCGGTAACCTTCAAGAGAAACGGCTTCCAGTGGTGGACGGTTTTTGTGGAAAAATACGGCGGCGCATTTTTGCAGGGTGAATACCCGGTCAACGCCCCGCAGGAGTATCAGGACAAACTGATTGCCGGCCTGGAATCAATGGTGGCCAACGCGGTGGCCATCGTTCCGGAAGGCTCCAAGATCACCATAACTTCGGCATCGGATAAAGGCGGCAGTAATACTGTTCACGAGACCTTCATTAAGGCGGTCAACGCTGAAATTTCCAAGGCGGTACTGGGGGAAACCCTGACCACGGAAATCGGGGAACGGGGAAGCTATGCCGCCGCAAACACCCACAACGATGTCCGGGAAGAGCTGGCCGCCGCGGACCGCCGCCGGATATCCGCCGCCTTCAACCGGCTGGCGGCGGTATACACCCGCTACAATTTCGGGGGCGAAGTAACCCCGCCGCGTTTTGAGTTTGTGAAGGATGAAGACCTGCAGGCCGACCGGGCGGAACGGGATGTGAACATGTACCAGTTTGGCTGGCGGCCCGATAAGGCTTATATCAGCAGGGAATACGGAATACCGGAGGAGGAGTTTG
>JAISJS010000094.1 GCA_031261385.1 Treponema sp. | reverse complement strand
AGTACCCCATGATGGTCATCAGTGTAAAATAGACCGGAGTACAAAGCAGCGTTAAAAGATAAAGCGCCCCTCCTCCCGGAAGGCTTCTGCGAAACAGACTGAAGACGGCGATGGTATTTCCTATCATCCCGATAAGAACCGCCAGAGGAAGGGGCCAAAGCCCGGGGAAAAAAGGCAGCAGCGGCAGGGCTAAAATCCCGACAGCGATAATAAGCATAAGCAGGTTGTAGTTAAACCGGGTCACCGGATCGGGACTGAAAAGGCCGCCGTTATTCCAGCGGAGGGTTTGGCTGATAAAGTTACCCCAGGATGATTCCGCGCATGTTTGTACATCAGCGTCATCCAGGGCGACGGCATGAATGCGGTATTCTCCGCTGGAGCGGCCGCAGGAACGGATCTGCGAAATAAGGGCGGCGTCTTCTGTGGGAGACGGCGGCACCGCATCATAGCCCCCCGCCGCATCCAGGGCTTTCCGCCGGATAATAAGGTTATTACCGAAACCGCCACCTGCAGCACCAAGCCCGGTGGCGGCGGCAAGATAATTATACCGCACTGCGTGATCGTAGCACTGGTACAGCGGGAAAAACCCTTTTCCTGTTTTCTTTTTAAACACCGGCCCGATAACCGCCCCGGTTTTATCATCCGCCATGCGCCGCATCATTGCCCTGATCCAGCCGGGCTTGACCTCGCAGTCCCCATCGGTAAAAAGGAGAAATTCCCCTGCGGCCGCTTCTATACCCCTGCCCAGGGCAAACTGCTTGTAATTGGGCCCCGGATTTTCCGTCAGGGTGATGATCCTGCAATCCTTCCTGCCCCGGGCAAAACCGGCAAGCAGGCCGGGGCTTTCATCGGTGGAACGGTCATCTATAAAAATGTACTCCGCCCCTGAATAATCCTGCATGGCAAGGCTTTGAAGCAGTCCCCCCATACGGCGGCTTTCATTGTGGATGGGAATAATTACCGAAACAAGCGCCGCCTGTCCCGTCCGCTGCTCCGCCGCCAGAGCTGCGCGGAGCACACGCTTGTCCCGGATCCATTCGAGAAAAATACCAAACAACAGCACCGCATGGAATCCCACAAAAAGTATCCCATATCCATAGCGAAAAACATCAAATAGAGCCAAAATTCCCCCAAAATTATGCCCTGCGCCGCCGAAAAGCGGACGGTATATGTTGATTAATTATACATCATTTTATATAATCTTTAAACTGTATAATGATACGGGGCATTAGCTCAGTTGGTAGAGCGATAGGTTCGCAATCTATAGGTCGGGGGTTCAACTCCCCCATGCTCCATACGCCTAATTCTTTTATGTTCAATTCAAAATGGAAGGGGTCTCTCAGGGTGGTGATATTCGTATTTTATTGATAAAACGAATGAAACCGGGGAAGAAATATAGCCTATGGTAAAGCCGGGGAAAAATGCGTATATTTAAGACAAAGCGATTTACCAAGCTGGCTGACAAGGCCGGGATAACCGATGCAGACCTAACCACTGCAGCCGGGGAAGTGAATCGGGGGGAGTATGAGGCCGATCTAGGTGGGGGAGTATTCAAGAAACGGGTTGCTCGTTCCGGGGCTGGAAAGGCCGGGGGTTATCGGGTTATTCTGTTTTTCCGTAAGGATGAAAGGCTGATATTCTCCTATGTTTTTGCCAAGTCGAACCGGGCAAACATTGAAGAAGACGAATTGAGAGAGTTTAAGGCCATCGCAAAGGGAGACCTTGAATATACCGAGGATCAAATGAACTCCTTTATAAAAAAGGGGTTGTATAAGGAGATTGGGGTATGAAGAAGTACAAAAGCCCGATATTTAAGCATATTCATCAGGAAGCAACGGATAGATTCGAGGCCGGAGCGATAACCGCCGAGGAAATGCGCCGGTATGATGCATCTTGCATGGTTTCCCCCTCCGATGTCCCCCGGGGCCGTGCCGCCTCTATCCCCGTCATGGCCGCTACAAGCTCTGGATCTCAAGGGAAAACTGTCAAATAAAAACTTGAGTTGAAATGGACGAATGGCCTGAATATAGAAATAAAATAACCTTTTTTCAATAGAGAAGTTGTTTTTTTAAAATAACGTGCTACACTATAAAATGGATATATGTTTCATTCGACAATGTTATTGTTGCGAAACACAGTTTGTAGATGTAACGTTAGAAAACAGCGAAGGAAGGTAAGAAAATGAAAAAACCTGGAATGTTCCTGGCTCTCGCAGTAATGGCAGTCGGCATGGTTTTCATGGGTTGCCCCAGCCCGGTTGATGGAGATGATCCTGTAACCCCAACCGGTTTTGACAATCGTGTATCTGCGCCTAAAGCGGCGGATTATACCGCCTGGAATGCAAAAATTGCAGCGTGCATAAAGGTACCGGAGACGGTAAAAACGCCTGAACTCCCAAAAGTACACTTTGATAAATGGGTTAAGGCATGTGACAACCCGGTTAAGACCCCTGCTACCAAAATCAATATTTGGGTAAAAAAAGACTGGGCAGATCCGGCTGATGCCAAGACCAAAAAAATTACCGTTCAACTTTGGCAGAGCATTGGAGATGCGGAACCGACCAAAGTTGTAAAAGCTCCCGCCTATACCGATCTCAGCGGACAAAAAACCCTCAGTTATGATGCTGATACCGGAGCGCCGGGTTTCAACGGTCCTGTAGCGCCAGGCCGGCAGCTTTATGCATTCACTGATTTACCCGCATATACCGCAGCAGGTGAATTAATCACCTATTATGTACAGGAAATAGTACCCGCTGGTTATATCGTAAGCTATCCCGAACCAGTCGATGTGAAAAACATCGGCGCTGATGGTTTGGTTAAGATTACTGAACAAACCGAACGGGTGGAATTTTCAACAGTTTATAAACCTGGTGGTGATTTTTATTACATAGTCCGCTTGGTAAATACAGCAAAACCGGCTATTGAATATACCCAGCTCACCGTTAACAAAGTTTGGTCAGATAATGATGATGCCGCAGATCTCCGCCCTGCATCGATTATCGTTACCCTTAAAGCAAAAGTTGGCGGCGTTAGCGCCGATGTAGCCAGTGCCACTTTAACTGCTCCCGGCTGGAGCCACACATTCGCCGACTTGCTTGTTGAAGACGAAAACCACGCCGCCATTACATACAGCGTAGAAGAAGTCATCCCGCTTAAATACAACACGAGTCAGGTGACCGAAAATAAAACAGTAACAATCACCAATTCCTATACTCCCCCGCCGCCCCCGTTCCAGCCGCCCAACGGCAGAGACGATGTAACTGCGCTCTGGGTTAAGAAAGATTGGGGAAGTGAGAAAAATCGTGATACCAGCCTGGTAATCAATCTGTATCAGCAAATTGGCGATGGTGCTGTTACCCTTTTCCGGACTGCCAAGTGGGCTGATGTTTCTTTCAAGAACGTCCCCCTGCTCCTGTATTATGAAGGAACCACCCCGAAATTTGCCAGTTCTGATACACCCGGACGTGACCTGTATCAGTTTCTGGAATTACCTGCCACCGCAAATGGCGGAACAACGGAGATCTACTACTATGTAGAAGAAACCGGGGTAACTGGTTATACCTTGATACTGCCTTGGGCAAAAGATAAGGCGAATCTTACTACATTCAGTGTAGGCGGTGTGGAAAAAACCGGTATCCGTGTTAATTACGGTGAAACCCAGCTTGAATACATGAACCGTTTCTACCATGTAGTCCTGCTCCAGAATGACAAAATCAAATAGCCCACGCTATTGAAACTTTAAAGCCCCCTTTGCAGGGGGCTTTTTTTTCTTTACCATGCAGAAAACGAATTAAGAAGTATAACCGCAAAGTCGAATAAGTCGAATAAGGAAAGAAGGTTTAATTCTTAATTTCCTGCTTCTTCGACTTCTTCGACTTCGCGGTTCAAAATTCTTCATTCTTATCCTTCAAGTCCTTAGTGGTTTAAATTCCCCTACTTTACCGTCACCTTTGCCTCTGCCGGTTTTGGAGCGCCCTTTTCCACCGCCACGGCAAGCGGCGCTGCGTCTCCCGCATATATCGTATACGAACCGGGAAGCAACACACTGCCCCCTTCGGCGTTTACCGACTCAAAGGCTTGAGCGGCAAGTTCAAAGACGGCGCTCACGGTTTTACCGGCGGGAACCTTGATCCTTCGGAAAGCCCGCAGTGTTGAGGCGGGGTCTTCCGGGCCCTTTTCATCTTTGGAGATATAGAGCTGCACGACTTCTTCCGCATCGCGTTTTCCGGTATTGCTTACCTTGACCGCTGCTGTAAGGCTCCCGCCTGCGCTTATTGAAGCAGAAGAAAGTTCCACGGAATCGAAACGGAACGTGGTGTATGAGAGGCCGAAGCCGAAGGGGTACAACGGTTTTTCTTTCATATAACGATAGGTCCTGCCCTGCATCGAATAATCTTCGTAGGGGGGAAGCTGGCTTGTGGATGCGGGGAAGGTGATGGGGAGTTTTCCCGAGGGGTTCAGATCGCCAAAAATGATGTCTGCGACAACAGCGCCGCCCTTCTCGCCGGGATACCAGGCAAAGATTATTGCATCGGCGATGTCGTCGGGAATGGCGATGGGGCTTCCGCCGGTCAACACAAGAACCAGTTTTGTGCCGGAGTCACGCAGCTTGCGCAAGAACTTCAACTGCCAGGGCGGAAGTTCAATGTAATCGCGGTCGCCGTTGGAGTCCGAGGCGATGGCGTCGCCTTCCTCGCCTTCCATGGCGCCGTCAAGGCCCATAACGGCAATGGCAACTTCAGTCTTTTCGGAAAAACCAAACTGAATATTGGTGGGATGGTTATCATCGTACATAAGACAGCCCTGCCGGTATTCAAGATTAATTCCGAACATCTCCCTGCTCTTCTCGGCAAGCCCTTCGAGTATCGTAATGAACCGGGAACTTACCCCGTAATAGTTACCAAAAAGCGTGTGGGGATTGGCCGCGGCAGGTCCAACCAGGGCGATTTTCTTGGGATCGCTGTTCAGAGGCAGGAGGCCGTCATCGTTTTTAAGCAGGACAACGGATTTTTCCGCCGCTTCCCGGGCAAGTTTTTGGTGTTTCTCACAGTTAATAACTTTCCGGCCAAGTTTGCGAAAACGGTCTTTACCGGGCGGATCGAACATGCCCAATTTAAAGCGGGTCCGCAGCACCCGGGTAAGGGCGGTGTTGATGGCTTCTTCGGTGACGAGACCTTTTTTATAGGACACGGTCAGTTCGGGGTAGGTACAGCCGCAGTTAAGGTCGCAGCCGGCGTTTAGCGCGAGCGCCGCCGATTCTTCGGGGGTTTTGGTAATTTTATGGTTTTCGTGGAAGTCGCGGATCGCCCAGCAGTCAGAAACAACATGGCCCTTAAAGCCCCATTTGCCGCGGAGTATATCTTTAAGCAGGTAAGTGCTGCCGCAGCAGACTTCGCCAAGGGTACGGTTATACGCGCCCATGACCGTTTCCACACCGGCGTCAACCAGCGCCTTAAACGCGGGAAGGTAGGTTTCAAAAAGATCTTTTTTGGAAACAACCGCATCAAACGTGTGACGGAATTTTTCCGGCCCCGAGTGAACGGCAAAGTGCTTGGCGCAGGCGGCAAGTTTGAGGTTTTCCGTATCCGGCCCCTGCAGCCCCCTGACCATGGCAAGTCCGATGCGGGTTGTCAGGTACGGGTCTTCGCCATAGGTTTCCTGCCCGCGTCCCCAGCGGGGATCCCGGAAAATATTGATATTCGGCGTCCAGAACGTGAGTCCCCAGTACTTGCCCCGGTTCCCCTGCTTTACGGCTTCATTGTATTTTGCCCGCGCTTCATCAGAAATCGCACCGGCAACTTTTTCAACAAATTCATCGTCAAAGGTCGCCGCCAGAGCAATAGCCTGGGGAAACACCGTAGCGATACCTGCCCGCGCCACCCCATGGAGACACTCGTTCCACCAGTTATATTCCGGAATCCCCAGGCGGGGGATGGCGGCGCTGGTATAGCTCAATTGGGAGACTTTTTCCTCCAGGGTCATTTGGGAAATCAGCTCCTTTATCCTCTCTTCCCTATCCATATCTTCTCCTTTAATATTGTAAACTTGGGATGTTTTCAATCATATCCAAATATGGTAGAATATTAAAGATAGGGGGCGGCATGAATATTGATAGACTCATCGGCATCGTGGAAAAACAGGAGGACCTGCTTCAGTTTCCCCACTTTGATCGAAAAGACGCGCTGGATTTAGGGAATCTTCTCGTAAAAAAAATACAGGATGATAAACTCAATATATCGATAAGTATACGGCTTTTTAGCGGTCTGGTTGTTTTTCAATACCTGAGCGAAGGCGCCACGCTGGACAATGAACGGTGGCTCACCAAAAAATTCAATACCGTCAAGGAATTTGAATCAAGCACCCTTCTAAATACTTTGCAATTTATTCAGCGGAAATGGACATTTGAAAGCCGGGGGCTTGATCCCAGGACCTATGTCTGGGGCGGCGGCGGTTTTCCTGTCCGGATCGAAGGAACCGGGGTCATTGGCGCGGTCATTGTTTCCGGCCTGCCCCACATTCAGGACCATGGAACGATAGTGGACTGCATTTCCGATCACCTTGAAATCAGTAACGTTCCCCGGGTCCCCCTAAAGACAAAAATTTAAACAGGAAACACCATGCCGATTAGAATACCCAAAGCCCTGCCCGCCTATAACGCCCTCCGCGAGGAGCAGGTGTTTGTCATGACAAGTGACCGGGCCGAACATCAGGACATCAGGCCCCTCAAAGTAGCGATTGTCAACCTTATGCCCACGACGGTTGACACCGAGATTCAGCTTCTGCGCCTTTTGGGGAACACCCCCCTTCAGGTTGATATCACCCTCCTCCGTATGGGGAGCCACGAGTCCCGAAACGCCCCTCCCGGCCACCTTGAAAAATTCTATATCAGTGCCAAAGAAATTATCGCCCTTTCTCCGCGTTTTGACGGTTTTATCATAACCGGCGCCCCCGTGGAGACCCTGAATTTTGAAGAAGTTGATTATTGGGATGAATTTGCCGCGATGATCGATTATTCGGCGAAAAATGTTTTTTCAACCCTGCACATCTGCTGGGGCGCTCAGGCCGCCCTCTACCGCCGTTATGGCGTTCCCAAGCGTCCCCTTGAAAAAAAACTGTTCGGGGTTTTCCCCCACCAGGTAAACGAGCAGTACGCCGCCTTGTTCCGCGGCTTTGACGATGAATTTCTCGCCCCCCAGTCCCGTCATACCGCCACAGACCGCGCCGCTATTGCCGCCGACAGCCGCCTGACTATCCAGTCTGAAAGTGAGGAAACCGGCGTCTTTATCGTCACCGCCCGCGACGGCAGGGAAATCTATGTCACCGGTCACCTGGAATACGATCCCCTGACCCTGGATCGCGAATACCGCCGCGACAAGGACAAGGGGCTTCCCATCGAAATCCCCAAAAACTACTACCCCGGTGACGACCCTTCCAAAACGCCGGTTGTCCGCTGGCGGGCCCATGCACACCTCTTTTTCAATAACTGGCTCAATTATGTGTACCAGGAGACCCCTTTTAACCTGGATAATCTGTAAAGCGAAAAAGTGCCAGGCACCTTTAGAAGGTGCCTGGCACTTTTTTCTTTCTTTTGCGCAAAATTTTGTTTTTTTCGTAAATTTTTCAAAATTCGCTTGACACTCTTTATTTTTGTCGATAATATCCTAGTATACACACGTATTTTATATGTGTATAACCGCCTTGGGGCGGCATTTCATTCGGAAACGTTGTTTCCGGTTTCCTCCTCCGGGGGCGGCGGGAAAGTTTTTTCTGCCGCCTCTTTTTATTATTTATTTATTTATGGTACCAGATACCGAAAACGGTATCTGACGCCAATTGAAAATAGCGGGAAAAAGCCTTATAGTTACAGTATTATCAATACCAGTAAGGAGAAAATCATGGCAGAACTTAAGGGATCAAAAACTGAAAAGAATCTTCAAGCGGCCTTCGCCGGGGAATCGCAGGCGCACACCAAGTACCTTTATTACGCCTCCA
>JAISJS010000078.1 GCA_031261385.1 Treponema sp. | reverse complement strand
CGGCACAAAACAATCGGCGCCGGCCCCCATATCCCGTCAGATATAGAGTACCCCTTTCTGGCCTTATCATATAGGCTTCGTGGTTGATCTTCTATATTTCAGATAACCGGTAACCGGTTTAGCGTAAAAACATTCGACCGCAACGGAATACAAACGCCTATGGTGTCAGTCACCTTTTTCTGTTTCTGCTACAAGCCGTCTTGCTGCCACAGGATTTTGCAGCTTAAACGCGATATAATCCCGTGCTTCCGCCAAGTCTTGCTCAAAAAGCGGCATATACCGCAGGTGATATTTTCTGCGCATTTTTACAAATTCTTCAACCGTGAAAAAATTTCTTCATGGGAATACCGTATATCAGATTCTTCTGCGGCGCGATCGGCTTCATCTAATTTTAGTTCAATATCGTTTGTCAGATCAGCATATTTTTCAAGGCTCATGACGACCATTGAACCGTGGCCGTTTTTTGTTAAATACACTGGATCACCTCTTGTTACAACATTTTCGATTTCAGGAAATTTATTCCTTAAATCCGATACCGGTCTGATTTGAATCATAAAATTAAAATCCTTCTTAAACAGTCTTATCCTAATTTTATCACAATTTTATCATAAAATCAATAGAAACTTAAAGTCCATTTTTCTCTCTCCGTTTCCCCCTTCGTATTCGTTTGTGAAGTTCGTGGCTAATCTCTTTCTCATCATCTTTATCCGCGTGCATCCGCGTCCATACGATCCTTCGGATCGTTTGCCGAAAGGAATAGATTTAACGCCGCCAGTCGGCGGCTCGGCGTCATCCGCGGACCCCCTTCTTCGACTTATTTTACTTCGCGGTTTTTCTCTTCGATTCCCCTTTGTGTCTCTTTGTGTTCCTTAGTGGTGGTTAGAATTCCTAATAAATCGCTACCCGGTTTAGCCTAAAAACGTTAGGCCTCAGCAGAATACCGTTTTCATTATTGCCGTCTGTCCCTGCCGAAATTTCGTAACAGGAAATTTGCGCCGCAGGATCGATCTCATGCAGGGCGTCTGCTGCGGCGTTAACCGCAATACGGTTTTGTTCTTCCGGGGTAAAGGCCCGGCACGCGGGACAGGAACACCAGGTTTCCTCATGCCCTTTGTCCGGCCAGAGGTGCAGCACTTTTATTTCAGACGGTGCGCCATGTGCAGGTTCGCCTGCGCGGCGGTGAATGGCGCTCAACATCTTTGCCCCCTGTTTTTTCACCAGCGCAATGGTTGCAGGATTGGTCGGACAAAAATTGAATTTACGTTTTCGTTTTCCTTCTTCCATGCGGAAAAGATCCCGGTGCAGTGAAAAATAACGGCGGGGTACCAGGGATGAAAGCTCCCAGCCGCCCCGTTCGATAATCAAAGCGTATTGTTCTGCGGTTTGCAAAGCCTTCAAGGAGGATTTTTTCATTGTAGACCGATCCCAAAACGAAAAAATGACCGCATCAATTTTATTCCGCGCCGCCCACCGGATACGGGCCTCCTTTTCACGGTTCTTAAGTTTTTTGTTAATGATAACACGCGATCTGTCAGACAGTGATATAGATTGATCCGCTGGGCAATAGGCCTTGTCATCTTTTAAAGGGTATTCGACATTGAGCGGTAAATCTGCGGCTCCGGAAACCGGAGAAGGCAGTTCCTCACTGCCGGGATTTGGCCAGCGTATGCCAAGATTTCCGAGAAAATCGAAAATCCCGTTGCAAAGCCCCCGGTCCGAATCGCCGTAAATTTCAATACGGTCCTTCCCGAGCCGCCAGGTAAAACCGCTGTGGTCCCGGCTGTTATCCCCTGCATTAAGGAGAATGATGGGAACAGAATCATCCGGCGCCGAGGCTGCCGCGTCTTCGATGGGCGGTTTTTCCATGGTAAGTCCGGCCTTTTTACGCAGTGCATCAATATAATATGAAAATTCACCTGCGGCATACTTTGCTGCAGGAATTTTAAAAGGCGCTAAAATTACCCATCTCCGTGAAACATCAAAAACCGCCATGTTGTTAACTATAGGGAGATTTTTATATTTCCTCAATAGTTTAACCACCTCTTTAGATAATTTCAAAATTATAATATACTAATCTTATGGATAATTACGATGTGGCAATTATCGGCTGCGGGGTTTCCGGGGCGAATATAGCGCGGCGGCTTTCGGCGTATCAGATTAAAACGGCGGTTCTCGAAAAGGCCGCCGATGTGTCTTTTGGGACCTCCAAGGCCAATTCGGGCATTATCCACGGTGGTTTTCATCATAACAAGAAGTATTTAAAGGCGCGCCTCGAAATGCAGGGCAGCCTGATGTTCGACCAGCTCCACCGCGAACTGGATTTTCCGTTCAGGAGATGCGGAATCGTCGTTGCCGCTCTCCATGATGATGAGATGGAATCGGTGGAGCACCTTTACCGGCAGGGCGTTGAAAACGGCGTCATCGGCATAGAGCTTTGTTCCCGTGAACGGATTCTGGAGCTGGAGCCGAAACTTTCCCGCGATACCGTTGGCGGCCTGTATGCCCCCGGCGGCGGGATCATCGAGCCGTACCGTTTTGTCTTTGCCCTGGTGGAGTCGGCAGTAAAAAACGGCGTCAAGCTCTACACCGATTTTAAAGTGACGGCTGCGCAGTATGACGCGGAAAAGTGGACAATAGAAGCCGACGATGGCAGGAAAATTACGGCGCGGTATGCGGTGAATTCCGCCGGGCTTTTTGCCGATGAGGTTTCCCGGGTTTTTGGCGGCGAGGAATTTACCATCAAACCCCGCAAGGGTGAATATTTTTTGATGGACAAACAGACCAAAGCCCGGCCCGGGCGTGTGGTTTTTCCGGTGCCCACTTCTGTTTCCAAAGGTATGCTCGTGATTCCTACGGTGGAGGGAACGGTTCTCGTGGGACCCACAGCGGATACTGTTGAGGATAAAAATGATTATTCCACCACTGCAGTGCATCTGGAAAAGATCCTCGATTCGGGAAAGGCCATGATTCCCTCGTTAAGTCAAAATGATGTGATTACGAATTTTGCCGGGCTCCGTCCCGCTCTTGAAGAAGATTTTTATATCGAGCCGTCGAAGAAGGCGCCTGCTTTTATTCAGGTAGCGGGGATTCAGAGCCCGGGGCTCACCGCGTCTCCTGCGGTCGGGGAATATGTAAAGGACCTTTTAAAAAGCATCGGACTTTCTCTGACAGAAAAAAGTGATTGGGATCCCCTTGTGGAAGAACGTCCCCGTTCCCGCGAACTTTCTCCTTTCGATTTGGACAAGCTGATTGCCAAAGATCCCGCATGGGGAAACATGGTCTGCCGCTGTGAAAATGTCAGCGAGGCGGAAATAATACAGGCCATCAAACTGGGACATACCACACTGGACGGGATTAAATATTTTACCCGCGCTCAAATGGGCCGCTGTCAGGGAGGTTTCTGTACCTACAAGATAATCAAAATCATCATGCGTGAAGCCGGCCTCTCCTGGGATGCAATCACCAAACACGGCTCCTCAAGCCGCATTCTGGAGGCTCAACTGTGAAAGAGCTTGAATTTGACGGAGTCGTAATAGGCGGAGGCGCGGCGGGAATGGCGGCCGCTCTGGAAATTGAGGCGGCAGGTTTTTCCTGCGCCATCATTGAGCGGGAGGATCACCTTGGCGGCATCCTCATGCAGTGTATCCATAACGGTTTTGGTCTCCAGGAATTCAAAGAAGAACTTACCGGTCCTGAATTTGCCGAACGCTTTATCGAAAAAATTATTGGTTCAAAAATTGCCGTGTATCTAAATACCACGGTGACCGATCTTAATACCGAAGTAAACAGCCGCGAGGCGCCCAAAGAACTTTTTTGCGTATCACCGGACCTTGGAGTTTTGCATATTCATACCCGGACCGTGGTGCTTGCCATGGGCTGCCGTGAACGGAACCGCGGCAATGTGCGTATCCCCGGCTCCCGCCCCGCAGGGGTGTATACCGCCGGTCTCGCCCAGCGCCTTGTGAACATCGAAGGCTACATACCCGGTAAAGAAATTGTCGTGATTGGTTCCGGCGACATCGGCCTTATCATGGCGCGGCGTATGAGCTGGGTGGGCTGCAAGGTAAAGGCTGTGGTGGAGATCATGCCGTATCCGTCGGGACTCACCCGGAATATCGTTCAGTGCCTCCGCGATTTTGATATTCCGCTGTATCTTTCTTCCCAAACCACCAACATCTTTGGTAATGACCGGGTGGAAGGTGTTGAAGTAACCCCGATGGAGAACGGCGTTCCGGTTCCGGAAAAGCGTTTCCGTATCGACTGTGATACGGTACTGCTTTCGGTGGGCCTTGTCCCGGAGAATGAGCTTTCCAAAGCCGCAGGGGTGGAGCTTAACGGAACGACTAACGGTCCCATCGTCGACTCAAGCCTTATGACCAATATGAACGGAATTTTTGCCTGCGGTAATGTACTCCATGTGCACGACCTTGTTGACTGGGTCGCCGAGGAAAGCAGAAGGGCCGGCCGTTATGCCGCAGAATGGCTCAACGGCAAACGCATCAGAAACCAGATACGCGCAAGAGCCGGTTCCAATGTCCGTTATGTCAATCCCGGTAAACTCAACCCGCTCGCCGATAATCAGATGTATCTCCGTTCGATGGCGGTAAAGAACGATGCGGTTCTGGAACTGCGTTTAAACAACCGGGTGATCAAGAGTATCAAAAAAAATCATGTTCAGCCTTCGGAGATGATCAACTTAACCATAAGCCCCGGGGACCTGGAAGGGTTCAGTTTGGACGCTGATTCGATACTGGAGTTTTCGATTGTATGAAGAAGAGAGGTCCGCGGATAGACGCGGATGAACGCGGATGAACGCGGATAAAAGAAGGGAATAGGAAGCTGTTATGCGTGAACTAACTTGTATTGTGTGTCCTATTGGGTGCTCTCTTGCTGTTGAAGAGGGGCAGGCGGGTGCAGACGGCCTGTCTGAGTTGACCGTTACCGGCAACCGCTGTAACCGCGGTCCGGTGTATGCCCGTGAAGAAATACGCGCCCCCAAGCGGGTGGTCACTGCGACATGCGGTATTGTTACTGATAATGATGAGGCTGACAATGGCGGCGCTGCCAAAAGCGCCGGTGCAGGCCGAAGTTTATATTCTCCCCGCCGTGTTCCGGTACGGACCGCCGTTCCGTGTCCCAAAGAAAAAATATCCGCGCTTCTTGATGACATCTACAAAACCAAAGTGAAACTTCCCGTTACCGCCGGTGATACAATTATTGCAGACTGGCGGGGAAGCGGAATTAACATTATCGCCGCAAGGAGTTTGGTATAATGGCAAAAATAATTGATAAAAGCCCTGACGATTTTTGGCGGGAATATGAACAGCAAATCGGCGAGAAGGTTTTAGCCCGGAACATGGGCCAGTATCTTTCCGGCTGGGAAGAATTTGAATCCGATAAAACCGGACCCCTCTGGGGCCTTCTCATTGCGACTGACGGCGGCTTCCGCTTTCATCATTTTCCCCAGACAAACTGGATGTCTGCCATTCTCCGGGTCGGTTCCGGTCCTGCATCCCAGCAGGAAAGGACTCTTTTTATTCCCATCGGGCAGATAGTTTCCGCAGAATTCATCATTGAAAAAAAGTGGTGGAAAAAAATATTTGCTCCGACTCAGCCGCAATTGGTGATCCGCTACCGGAATGTCGATGGAGCAGAAAAAGAACTTCATGCGGAAACCGAATCCCGCGGCGGGGAACTGGCGGAGATTTTGACGGAAATGGCGGCAAAAAACACCTAGTGTTCTGTAATAGTCAAATGACATAATAAGAAAAATGAAGAGAAACCGCAGAGAGCACGGAGTAGGCGCAGAGGACGCGGAGAATACCAAATAAATTTCAAATTCTCTTGTCTTCTCCACTCCGCGTTCTCTGCGTTTGCACGCTTTCGCGTGCACCCCTCTGCGTTCTCTGTGGTTTGTATTTCTTTGAATTTGGGATCACTAGCAAGTGAAAAATCCCCAAAAAACACCTAACTGTCGGCAAAACTCTATAAGCCGGTTGTTTTTTTACCGATGGGCGTGATATAGTAACCCCATGATAGCTTTAATTGCGAAAAAAAGAGATCCCTGTGCCAATCAGATGCGCGTTACTCGATATACCACCCGGAATTGGGGGGGGGGGGGGGGGGGGGGGGGGGGGGGGCGCGGGCGGCGGGCGGGGGGGGGGGGGGGGGGGGC
>JAISJS010000031.1 GCA_031261385.1 Treponema sp. | reverse complement strand
AAGGCAAACCGTAAACGGGGGTAAAAATATGAAGAACCTGCAAATTTCCTTGTCAAAACTGGAAAAAAACGGTGTAAAACGGGGACCTAAGGCTGCCGGCCGCAAGGCGGTGATGGAATTTCACATCAAACGCGATATGCGGGAGAAATACGGCCTGGATAAGGTCCTTTTTTCCCTTACGGGGAATGTGGTGCTGGCCGACCTCCGGCAGGTGCGGGAATTGGCGGCAAAATTCAACGCTCAGGCGGACCCTGCCCATCCGGAACAGTTCGTCAAGTCGGGTCAGCTCTTTGCGATGGGACTTATCGACGAAATTCTTCATTATGTAGTGGCTCTGTACCGGGAGCAGGTTCAGCCCGATGCCTTTGATTCGGCGCTTAACCGGCTGGAAACGAAGCTTGGCGACCGGCGGACCGATGACCTTCAGCGGCATTTTTCCGGGGAATTCCCGCCGCGGCAGGTGTATGCGGGGGATGAGGATGTGGAAACATACCTTGATGGCAGCGAGGACGGGGAAAGTCACCGCTCGCTCTCACTGGAAGAAACCCTGCTTTTGGCCCTGGCAAACCTGAATCCTGCGTTTAAACCGTTCAAATTCCTGTTTAATGATGCGGATCTGGCGGCAAAAACCGTGTATCCGGCGGCGATCGAGGAACTTAAAGTTCATTTTAAGGAACTGCCCCCGTTCGGCCCCAATGGGCAGAATCTGTGGGATATGCTGCGGGCGCCTGCCCTGGCGTCACCCGATTCCCTGACCGGTCAGCTTGAGTATATGCGGAAAAACTGGGGCCTTTTGATATCAAAATTTATATCCCGGCTGCTTATCGGGCTTGATGTCATAAAAGAAGAGGAAAAACCGAATTTTGGCGGGGGACCGGGGCCGATGGAAGCCCTTACCTACGGCGGTATGGATGAATACGAGAATTTCAGTCCCGATCAGGACTGGATGCCCCGGACGGTGCTGATGGCGAAAAGTACCCTGGTGTGGCTTTTTCAGCTTTCCCAAAAATATCAGCGGGAGATTACCCGGCTTGACCAGATCCCCGATGAGGAACTTGATGCGCTTGCCCGTAGAGGTTTTACCGGGCTTTGGCTCATTGGCCTCTGGGAGCGGAGCAACGCTTCCAAGACCGTCAAGCAGTGGACCGGCAACCCCGATGCCGCCGCTTCCGCCTACAGCCTGTACGATTACGACATTGCAGGGGAGCTCGGCGGCTGGGGCGCGTTGAACAATCTCCGCGACCGCTGTACCCGCAGGGGGATTCATCTGGGTTCCGACATGGTACCCAATCACACCGGCGTCGACAGCCGCTGGGTCATGGAACATCCCGACCGTTTCCTGCAGCTTTCCTATCCGCCCTTCCCCGGCTACACCTACTCCAGCGGCAACCTTTCCGGCCGTGACGGGATCACCGTTCAGATCGAAGATCACTATTATACCCGTACCGATGCGGCGGTCGTTTTTAAACGCATCGATCACAGCACCGGAGAAGTGCGCTACATCTATCACGGGAATGACGGCACTTCGATGCCGTGGAACGATACCGCCCAGATCGACTTTCTCAATCCCGAAGCGCGGGAGGCCGTTATACGCACGATCATCGGGGTGTGTCAGCAGTTCCCGATTGTCCGTTTTGATGCGGCGATGACCCTGGCGAAAAAACACATTCAGCGGTTGTGGTACCCCGAACCGGGACGCGGTGGGGATATCGCAAGCCGCGCCGAACACGCCCTTACCAACGAGGAATTCAACCGCCGCATCCCCAACGAATTCTGGCGCGAGGTGGTTGATCGCTGCGCGGTTGAGGCGCCGAATACCCTGCTGCTTGCCGAAGCGTTCTGGATGATGGAAGGATACTTTGTACGTACATTGGGTATGCACCGGGTGTACAACTCGGCTTTTATGCACATGCTGAAAAACGAGGACAACGCCAAGTACCGCGCTACGATCAAAAATACGCTGGAGTACGATCCGGAAATTCTTAAACGCTTTGTCAACTTTATGAACAACCCCGATGAGGAAACTGCCGTGGCGCAATTCGGCAAGGGCGACAAATATTTTGGTATCGCCACGCTGCTCGTAACGATGCCGGGGCTCCCGATGTTCGGCCACGGTCAGATCGAAGGCTTTGAAGAAAAGTACGGCATGGAATACCGCCGCTCCTATAAAGATGAAAAGCCCGACGGCTATCTGATCGACCGTCACGAGCGGGAGATTTTTCCGCTCATGAAACGGCGGGCGCTTTTTTCAGGCAGCGCCTCTTTCCGTATTTACGATTTATCAAACGGGGGCGCGGTGAACGAAAATGTTTTTGCGTATTCAAACCGCCTCTGGGACGAAAAAACGCTGGTCTTCTACAACAATTCCTATTATGAAGCTTCGGGCTGGATACATCAGAGTTCTCCTGCAATTCCACAGGATGACGGTACTCAGACGCAGGATTCTTTAAGCGAAGCGCTGTCTATTCATGGTGACGGCCGTTACTTTACGCTGTTCCGGGAACAGCGGTCGAATCTTTGGTTCATCCGGTCTTCCAAAGAGATAAGCGAGCGCGGGCTTTTTGTTGCACTTAAAGGATACGAGGCGCAGGTGTTTCTGGATATTTATGATGTGGAGGATATTCACGGACGCTGGGCCCGGCTGAACCACGATCTTAACGGCAGGGGAGTTCCCGATCCCGAAGCGGCGATACAGGATATTTTCCTTGGTGAATTGTATTACCGCTTTATGGAACTTCTGCGGCCCGAACAGGTAGAAAAAATCCACCGTTTCTTTACACCGGATTCCGGTACTTCGGCGGCAAACCTTATCGCTTCTTTCCATGAGCCGGTAAAAATCTTTATCGAAACGGCGCGGCATTTTATCGGCGGCGCGGAAGGCCAGTACGATCCCTGGGTTCCGCCTGCAGCGGACAGCACCTATTCTACCCTGGATGTTGAAATGATTGCAAAGGAATACGAATCCTACATCGGAAGGCTTTTGGAGATTGCCGGCTATGCAGACTTGATAAGTCCGGCGGATAAACCTGCGGAGATAAAATTCCTCGTGCATCTTGCTTCCCGGATTCGGCAAACTCCGGCGATCATCGCCTTTGCGCTGGGTTACGGCGCGCTTGCCCTCTTAAGGCCTGTTATCGGTAAAGAGGCTTCCGGGGCGGACGCGGCGTATCTGGCTGCAGGGCACTGGCGGCTTGACCGGAAACTCCGTGAAGTTTTCCGCGCCCAGGGGATCAGCGATAACGAATCACGGCGCAGTGTGGAAATGATGTTTGCATTGCTCGCCAAAACCGTTCCCGCAGATAATGATCTTTATAAAACAACCGGGCCTTTTAAGGCGGGAACGTTTGCATCTGTGCTGATTCAGGAACACTATCAGGATGAGGACTTCAGGCGGCTCCTTGGAATCAATCTGTTTGAGGATGTTACCTGGTTCAACAAGGAAGGCTTTGAAGCGGCGCTGTTCTACAGTTCTTATTTCTTTACCCTGGAAAGCGATAAAGCGCTTGGACAGGAAAAGCCCCTGTCCTGGATTGAACGGGTGAACCGCATTGCCGAAACGGTTGATACCCTTACCAAAGCGGAGGACGTTTCGGAATTCAGGCTCGACTATTTATTGGACGCCTTGTCGGGGGGCAAAAAGCCTGCCGCAAAAACAGCAGACAGCAGCGGGAAAAAGAAAACGGACAACAAGGCTGCCGGCGCTAAAAAGCCTGCAAAGAAAAGTACCGAAGGCGCCGGAAAAAAGAAAGCCGGTGACGATGGTAAAAAGCCTGCCGCAAAATCAACAAAAACGACCAAGGGAAAAACGAAAAAATGACCATGAAGTATTCGGGCGCCAGGCCGCTGGCTATCGGCGTCTTGGGCCTCTGCTTAATTTCTGCGCCGGTGTTTTCAAATGCCAGATACCTGGAACTGAATCTGAACAATTCAGGCTTGCAGAATAGCCTTAACCCCCACAAAGGGTATCCCCTCCTCGAAACGCTGCGGGTTATCGAAAGGGCCGGTAAGGATAAAAACATAGGCGGCATGGTGCTCAATATTTCCGGATTTTCTGCGGACCGGGAACTGGTTTGGGAACTGCGGGCCGCGCTTGAAAATTTTAAGGCTTCGGGAAAAAAGATATGCGCCTTTATCAGCAGCGCCGATCTGGATCTCTACTTTCTTGCTTCTGCGGCGGACACCATTGTAATGGATGAACAGGGTACCCTTGCATTGCTCGGGTATGCCTGGGGGCGGGGCTATGCCAGGAATGCCCTGGAAAAACTTGGCGTAGGGGCGCGGGAACTGCGGTACCTTGAATTTAAATCCGCCGCAGAAACCTATACCCGCAATTCCATTTCCGGCGCCGACAAAATCCAGTACGGCGCATATCTGGATGATATATTTACCGTTACCCGCAATACGCTGATGAAGGCCCGCTCCTGGACAGAAGAAGAATTCAACACGATTATCAACAATGAGTACATCTATTCGCCAAAGGCGGCCCTTGAGCGGGGCCTGGTAGATCGCACCGGACGCGCCGGGGCCGTAGAGGAAGCGGTCAACGCGCTTGCAGGAACCGGGGTAACATCGTTTGTACTTTATGGGGAAGCGTCAACAGCCCTTATGGGGTACAAGAACCGTGCGTACAATTCCACCCGCGCCTCTGTTTTTGCTCCGCGTATAGCGGTGATCACCGCCTCGGGCCAGACGGATCTGCAGCGGGGCATGGCTGCCCGAAGCCTTTCCCGGACTATTCGGGAAGTGTCGGAACGGCATTCTATAAAGGCCATAGTGATACGTATCAATTCTCCAGGCGGGGCCGCCGATGCGGCGGATTATATTGCCGAGGCGATTCAATACGCGAAACAGCGTATCCCCGTAGTAGTATCGATGGGACCGGTGGCGGCTTCAGGCGGTTATTGGGCAAGTATGTATGCCAGCCACATCACCGCGTCGCCTTTTACCCTGACCGGGTCCATCGGCGTTATCGGTAACTGGTTTTACGATGACGGCCTGAATAAAAAGCTCGGCCTTACCGTGGACGCTTTAAAGAAGGGGGATCATTCTGATCTGTCTGTTGGGATTATTTTTCCCCGCCGCGATTTAAGCGCCGAAGAAGAGGCGCGTTACCGGACGTTTATCCTGGACCTGTACGGCGATTTTACCAAAAAAGTTGCCGCCGGCAGGAACATGGATATTGAAACCGTGGAAGCCGCCGCACAGGGCCGGGTCTATTCGGGATTAGGCGCCCTTGACGTCGGCCTTATCGACAGCATCGGCGGCCTTGACGATGCCCTGCGTATCGCCCGTAACCTTGCAGAAATCCCCGAAAAGCAAAAAGTGCGGTACGAGGAATATCCCAAGCCCCGCTTTATTGACAGATTTATGGAACGTTTTACTGCGCCGTTTCTGACCCGGGAAAATTCCGCCGCATCATCAATGGTGACAGGCCTTTTAATCTCCGAACCGCTGCTGGAGGATCTGCTTTACCGGATTTCCCATAACGGTCAGGTCATGCCGATTCTGCCGCTTGAACTAACCGGCGAGTGATGATCAATACCATTGCTGCCCATGGTTTTTCCGCGGACCTTTTGGGCTTTAGCGCAATAGACCGCTATCTGGGAAGGGACTGCCTTCCTTTTGTTACCGTCGTAACCGACGCCGACATTTCCGATCTGGCCCGTATCTTTGAAGGCCTGCGTTTTCCCGGCGTTGCTATTGCCGACGGCGCGGCGGATGAGGCAGGATGGGCCTGGTATTTCCTCTGCCGCGATCCGGAACTGCCGCCGGTTTCAGCCTTGTGCCGGAGTCCCAACGATCGCCAGCCCTGTTTCAAACTGCTTGATTTTAATCAGGACGGCAGAACCGGCCGCTTTCGGGACCCCTGGGGAGTGTATCCCTGGCTCCGGCAAATAAAAACCGGTAATGCTGATACTGCAAAAAAGACAGTATATACACATGGGTATACACATGTTGATACACACACAACAGAGCCCTGGTGGAAAAATTGCAACAGCGGCGGCGGAAAAAGCCGGGCCTTTATGGAGGCAGCGCTGATCCTTGCGCGGTACTGTGATGAAGAAGAATACCGGCCAAAATTGCTAAAAGAAATTATCCGTTCCCTTCAATGCCTGAATGAAGATCAAATTCCCGGAGCGGAAGGACAGCGTCTGCTTCTTTTGGGAATTTTGGCGTCTCCCAATCCCGGCCTTGGGCTGGAGTTTCTTAAAAATGCCGGCCTGCTGGAAGAACTGTGGCCGGAACTCGCCGAACTGGATCAGGTGGATCAATCCAAGGAATTTCATCCTGAGGGAAACGCCTGGAAACATACCCTGGAAACGTTCCGTTATCGCAAGGCCGCCGCCCATAACGGGGCGCTCGCAGGCCCAATGTCGTATGATGCGCGGCTTTCACTGGGGCTTCTCCTCCACGATCTCGGCAAGGCCCATGCAGAATCTTCCGGCGCCCACCGCTTTGAGGGGCACGCTGAACTCGGCGCCCGTCAGGCACGGCGCTTTCTTGAGCGCCTCGGTTTTGAGGGCGCGCTTGTTGCCGATATCTGCTACCTGGTGCGTAATCACATGCTCCCCGCCGCCCTGCCCCGGCTGCCCCTCACCCGGACACAGGAAGTGCTTGAATCCCCCCTGTTCCCTGTTTTGCTGGAACTCTACCGCTGCGATGAATCGTCATCATTTAAAGGACTGGACGGCTACTACGAAAGCAGCGCCGCCTATCAAGCGTATTTAAAACACCGCCGGAATCCGTACCGTCTGGCAGACGGCAAAAAAATGGGAAAACGGGAAATGCTGGGAAGGACCCGCTGATGCGGACGCAAATACGGCAGGAGTAGAGACCATTTAGCGCATGTTTGACCCGTTACAGGCGCCAATCAGCTTCCGCAGCTTCCTCATCCTGTTTTTTCTTTTTTTGAAGCGGCGTCAGGCCGGTCAGAAGGAAGATTGATACGGTAATGGGCGGCAGTCATGTCGATGCCGCGCTCGTGGAAACCATTTTGGATATTTTCGTAAAGCTCGGAATAAATACGCGGGACATTGTCGATCTCTTTGGTGTACAGGTTGATCTGATAATTGCAATAAAAATCATCCATTTTTGTCTGGAGAACAAAAGGTTTGGGCCGCTTTAATACATGGTCGGTTTCCAAAGCGGCATTGATCAAAACTTCGTGAACGGTTTCCCACGGGGTGTTGTAGCCAAAGGTGATGGTGGCGTAGAGGATCAACCCTTCCTCATCCTCATCGGTGGAGGTGTTGTAATTGGTGATGCTGGAAGTCAGAATCATCATATTGGGAAACGTGACGTATTCATTTTTATGGGTTTTAATGCGGATTACCATCAATGTTTTTTCGACCACAAAACCGACGGCGTCATTAACCTTGATCCGGTCACCGATTTTGAAGGGCCGCATATACGTGATCACAAGTCCTGCGACAAGATTGCCGATGGCGGAACTGGAACCCAGTGAAAAAATGATCCCCACAAAAACCGAAACCCCCTGAAAGGCGCGGGAATCCGAACCGGGCAGATACGGATAAATAATCGCTACGGCAAAAGCCCAAAGGAGCACCCGTAAAATGTTAAACGTGGGTTCAGCCCAGTCGGCGTAAAAATGCGGCAGAACCAGTTTTTCCCGCGCTATCTGTATGGAAAAAAAGCGGAGAGCCCGGATAACATAATGGGTAACAATCAGGATGACGATAATCGTTATCAGATTGGGAATATATTTAACGGTACCGATAAGGATGTTTTTCAGAGGGGTAAGAATATAACCGAACAGCATGTCGGCAATGTGTTTTGTATTGGGAAAAAGACTGAACACAATGGGCAGGGTAATAAAAAGCTGAAAAACAGTAAGCAGGTATTTGGCTATCCGCAAAAGAAACAGAAGAACACTGAGAATCTGTCTGGTGTTGAGAATTTTAAATTTTTTGATGGTGAGGGGTTTTATTCTGGCGCTGCCGTATTCGGTAAGCTTGCGGGCAAGCATCTTGAACAGAAAATGCCAGACAAGCCATATCAACAGTGCCTGAAGCGCCACTATCCCCAGGGCAATACCGAGCCGAATGGTAAAGTTCAGCTGGCGTTCATCAATTTCGTCTATAAAACCGGACTCAGCCCGGGTAAGATCAGATTGCTTCCCGTCAGGGGCGGGATCGGTTTCGGCCCGGGCCTTTTCATCTGAATTATTTTCACCTGCGGCTGTCTGAACAACCGGCTCCGGTATCAATACTGTTGTTGATGATTGATCACCTGTTTCCTGGGCAAAAACCCCCAATGGGAAAACAAGTGCGAAAATAATTGGAATGTATCTTCGGAAGTGCATCACGGGGCCTCCAAGACCCCTCACTATATCATACTAAAAACAGCTTGCGATAGCCCCCTCAAAGGCATCAAGCTGGGGCTCAATAACGGCGATGGGATCGGTCTTTTTTTGAAGCATCCTTAAGTGTTCGGGGATGGGTATGTTCTGTCCGGTTACTTCTTTTATCAAGGCTGCCTCTTTTGCGGGATGCCCTGTGGCAAGGACCACCGTATGCACATTCCCGTTGTTCCACTCACGGGAAGCGGAAAATTGTTCCGCAGCGGCA
>JAISJS010000022.1 GCA_031261385.1 Treponema sp. | reverse complement strand
GACCGGTTGACTATCAAAAACCCGTTTTAACTCCATCTACCCCAAAATGAGGATACCTTTTTTCGCAAAATACCTAAAAATAAGGATATACCGCCTCTGTTCCCGCCCCCCCCCATACTGCCCATAACGAAATTAGGGGGCCTGGCTGCGGCGGCAATGGTTGTCATCACAATGGGGACGTTATCAGGGTGCGCATCGGGAGCGATTGAGGGCGCCGCAAGCGCCGTGTTGGGCGACCAAAATGCGACGCGCTATACCTTCTATCTTCCTGTTGGAGAAAAGGGCAAGCAACTCTACGGCAGCGGCATAACAAAGGGCGGCTACGTGAAGTTTGCGCAAAAGAAGAACTAACAAAAAATCTTGGGGGCAACAAAGCATCACTTGCCGCCCCGTTCTTTTTGGAGTGCCCATGGATACCGATTCCACCACCGAACCCAAACCTCCCACAACCAATCCTGGGACGGGTTTTTCACAGACGGGTTTTTTCCGCCTTGACAAACAATACAAATGTATGCATTATGTATTAAGATGGAGGTTTATATGCCCTTATTACAGGTTCGGGATTTCCCTGAGGATATTTATGCAGAGGTAGCTTTTGGCGCCCATGCCCAGCACCGGACAATAGCCCAGCAAATCATCGTATTGGTGCAGAAAGGGCTTGGGGAGGAAGAGTCGAATCGGGAGCGCGTAAAACGGACTCTTGCGGAAATAAAAGCACAGGCCATACCGCCGGAAGCAAAGGCTGTTGATTTCAAAAAGCTCATCCGGGAGGACAGAGACAGATGATAGCCGTTCTTGATGTTTGCGGCGCGATGGAAATTCTGTTTCAAACTCCCAAAATGGAAAAGTTTAACAATATCATTGTGAACGCATCAATGCGATTGTCATCCGATTTATATGTCCCTGAACTGACAAATGTATTGTGGAGATACTGGAAAGCGGGAAAATTATCCGCCGACGAATGTTCGCAGTATATTGATCGGGGCATAAAACTTATTGACCGGTTTATCGATTCAAAATCACTATGGGAAGAAGTATTTGGGCAGAGTGTGGCAAGCAAACATTCCGTGTATGACCTGTTTTACGCCATTATTGCCCGCAGGTATAACGGCGTGTTGGTTACAAATGACGATGAACTATCTAAAATATGCGATAAGCTGAATATTCAGTATTATTTTTGAAGCCCTGGGAGCAATCTCGGGGCGGGTTTCTTCCGCTCTACCGGTAATTAAAGACAGTACAAGCACACAAATTCATCCGGGGTATAAACGGGCAGCTTTGACTTTTTGTAATCCCCGGTGTTTCGGGTGATAATACTGTCGCAGCCGTTCCGTACTGCGGCGTCGTGCTGCAGGGCATCTTCGAAATCACCGAAATCGGATTTTAGGGCTTCGGCTACGATCGGGTGATCCACGGGAATAACGGTGAGATAGGTAAGAATGCGGGATAAGAAGAACCGGGCCTTTGCATCGTCCGCCGCCTTTCTTAAAAAATAGTGAACATTGGCAATACAAATTGGGGTAACAAATCCAAGGACCCCGGTGGTTTCGGCCAGGACCAAAACCAAACGGCTGTTTTCAAGGAAGGGGCTTCTGGCAAGGGCAATATCCAAAATGACATCCGAATCAATAAGGGCTTTTTTGTTCAAGAGGGGAACCTCCGCGCGTCGCGCTCGGTTGAGTGTTCATGGCGCCTTTTTCGCGAACCGTTCCATTTTTGCCTCATTGATTACTTCTTTGTAATCCCGGCCATCGTCGTGGAACATTCCCATAAGGCTGTCCGTTATGGGGGCGTGGAGAACCTCCGGCCACGGGACTTCCGACTCGTGGACTTCCCGTTCACCGCTGCCCGATACGGTATCCAGATAGGTTTCCACAATGCTGGAAATGCTGCTGTTTTTCCCCCGTGCATATTCCTTGGCCCGTTCAATAACCGCGTTATCCATGGTCAGGGTAAGTTTGGTTGTCATAATGTACCTCACACGTGTAAGTATACGGCTATAACACGTGTTTGTCAAGTCTGCGGTCTATACAAAATCCCAAAAAGGGCGTATACTATGATGAGGAGGTAGTACCATGGCACATGAAGTACTCGGGGGACGGCAGGACAATCGCCCATGCCGCTTGGTATTGAGCGCCGGTTTATGCGCCGTCCTTTTGATGATCGCAGGCTGCGCTACCAAGGAAGCAAAACCCGCCGCCATACCGGATTCCGGGCCCCAGGGTTCCCTCGAAACGACCGAAACCGCAGGGGGTTCGGCGGTCTACTTTACCACCGATATCAGCGGTAAGGGGCTTATGGATGTGTATCAGGCCCTGAATACCCCGGTATCGGGGAAGGTGGCTATAAAGCTGCACATGGGCGAGCCGGGGAACGAAAACTACCTGCGTCCGGAAATCGTGCGGGACCTGGTTACTTCGGTGAACGGTACCTGTGTGGACAGCAACACCTACTACGGCGGTCCCCGCGCCCAGACCGCCGGGCATCTCCAGGCGGCGAAGGACCACGGCTATACCTTCGCGCCGGTGGATATCCTGGATGCCGAGGGGGATGTCAGCATCCCTATCAACGGGGGGTTCCGGCT
>JAISJS010000386.1 GCA_031261385.1 Treponema sp. | reverse complement strand
TTCCTGCGGCCTTATACGTTTACGATTTCCTCCGGAGTAAAACCAAAACTTTCGGCTATTGTTTCTCCCGGAACACCTGCCGCCTTGAGTTTCCGGGCCGCATCAAGATCTTTCTGGTGAGCTTTTGCTTCACCCAAAGCTAAGCCCTTTGCTTCACCCAAAGCTAAGCCTGCTTCCAGACCTTCTTTATGGCCATCTTCGCGGGCGGCGCTCATCCCGGAATAGTAATCCATGGCAGCTTTCTCCCGAAATAACGCCCGGGCCCACTGTTCCTCATCACGGCTTATCTTCTTTAACGCCCGGTCCGCATACATGATTCCTTCCTCCTTTAGACATAATTCCTCTATGAGTTTTTCTGCCCGTTCATCATTCTTATACTTAAAGAAGATACACCATTTTGTCTCAGCAGGCAAGGATTCTATCAGCTTTTTCCCCTTGTAATACCCCTGTACAAACTGTTCAAGTTTCGGCATTTCATAAAAAATTATCTCGGAAAGCTCATTTAACCGGTCATGTTCTGTTTCCTCCATGGTGACATAACGCCGGGGTACCTTGTTACCCCGGGGGAATAATATGCAATTAAGGAAAAATATCTGGTATACCTGTTTTATATGCCGGTATTTCTTTCCCTTTTTTGCTTGAGCGGAGAGGAGCCGGGAGGCATACAGGGCGGCACGAGCTTTTAGGTCGTCATCGCTCTTACCAAGCTGGATCTCTATATCCGCTTTCTCCCCGTCATTAAAGGTAACATGTACATCAAGTACACGGGAACCTTCGACCTATCGGTCTCGGTTGAGGTTCCAGGCGGACAATTTTCCCGGAGATGTACTCGGGGATGATCTCATTGTTGAGTACTTTTACATCCGAAACGGGGCGGCGGGTACAGTCGGAGAGCAGCAGCCTCCGGGCTTCCCTTGAATCTTTGTCGGAACCGGTAAAGATGGCTTTGAAAACGATGTCGAGCATGGGGTTGAGGGTTTTCCCCTGTGCCGCATTTTCCCTGGCCTCACGTCTGATTGCCCTGGATAACCAGGGTCTTGTGAATGGTATTTTCATACCCTCTATAGGGAATCACCGTGTATGGCGCATTAGTCAAAATGAAAATATTTTCAAATTTTTAACCTTTTATTGCATAAACACGTTATCAAACTCAGGGGCTTGTATTTCTTTCTATAATATATGGTAATAATGCAATGAAACGTATCATCCTTAAACCCGGTGAAGAGCAGCGTATACGTGCGGGACATCCCTGGGTTTATGACAACGAAGTAGACCGCATCGCCAACATCGGCGCAAATCCGTCTCCTGTGGTTCTGCTTCCCGGAGAAACGGCGGATGTTGAAAGTTCCCGGAAAGAATATCTGGGCCGGGCTTTCGTCAACCCAAAATCAAAAATAACAGCCCGCATCTACAGCCCCTCCAAAGAAGGCGCCGACAAAGGATTTTTCAAACGCCGTATCCGGGAAGCGCTGCTGCGGCGCACTGCTGCAGGCTATGATCTTACCCGGGATTCTGCGCGTATCGTTTTTGCCGAAGCGGATTTTTTGCCGGGCCTTATTGTAGACCGCTTTGTCGGCTGGAGCGCCAAAGATATTTTTGAGAAAATCCCCCGGCCCGATTTTGATGATACCGTGAAACTCCTCGGTCCGCCTGATTCCTGGCTTTCGGTGCAGTTTTTATGCTACGGAATTGACAGCCGCCGGGAAGAAATTCTTGCCGCGCTCGAAGAAACGCTTGGATCAGGAGAACCTTTCCCGCCGCGTAAGGCGCCGCTCGGAGCGCCTGCGGGAATTGTAGAAAAATCCGCCCATGTGCGTGAGCTTGAAGGCCTGCCATTAACGGAAGGTCTTGTCCGCGGAAATTTCCCCGAAGAAGGGATCGTCATTTTTGAAAACGGTTTTCCGTTTTTGGTAAATCTTGTGACGGGACAGAAGACCGGACATTTTCTCGATCAAAAAAATAACCGGCTTCTGGCGGCGCAATATGGTATGGGCGGTAAACAGGTACTGGATGTGTGCGCCTATACCGGAGGCTTCGCCATACACGCCGCCCGGCTTGGCGCAAACCGGGTGACCGCCGTTGATGTATCCGCCGCGGCTCTTGAAACCCTCAAAAAAAACGCCGCCCTCAACGGGGTTGCGCCTTTCATCGAAACCGTTGAAGCCGATGTCTTTGATGTTCTTAAAAGCTATGAGCATAAAAAAGAAAAATTCGATCTCATCATTCTTGATCCTCCGGCCTTTGCAAAATCCCGCTCCAGCCTGGAAGGGGCGTTGCGGGGTTACAAAGAAATCAACCTTCGGGCAATACGCCTGCTTTCCCCCGGCGGGGTACTGGTGTCGTGTTCGTGCAGTCAGGCCCTCGACGAAGCGGGCTTTAAGCGGATGATAGCCGGCGCCGCAGCGGACGCGGAACGGCGTCTGGTGCAGATAGACTTTCGCTATCAGGCGCCGGATCATCCGATTCTGGTGGGGTATGATGAATCATTCTACTTAAAATGCGGTTTTTACCGGGCGCTGTAGGATTGTTTCCTCACTGAGCTATGCGAAGCATTGACACAATTTTCTAACGGATGTAACATTTTTCATAGCATTTCAACGCATAAATCACTATGGAGCATTTACAATGACCGAGATTATGACCGAATTGGTCCTTCAAATTGGGATCATCCTTTTTGCGGTTCGTTTGGGCGGACGGCTGGTAAAGCTGGCCGGAATTCCTCCTGTTTTAGGGGAGCTTTTGGCGGGGGTTATTATCGGCCCCTATGCCCTGGGCGGGATTGCTTTTCCGGGTTTTCCCCACGGGCTTTTCCCGCTCCCCCCGCCGGAAGTTGGTATGGCGGTAGGCCCGGAACTTTATGGCTTTGCCACCGTGGCTTCCATCATACTTCTTTTTGCTTCGGGGTTGGAAACCGATCTTGGGCTTTTTCTTAAGTATTCTGTTGCAGGCGGGGTTATAGGCCTTGGCGGGGTAATCTTCTCCTTTGCCGCAGGAGAATTGGCGGGCGTTTTATTTTGGCCCGGTGTTTCAGGTTTCATGGATCCCAAATGCCTTTTTTTGGGGGTACTCTCTACGGCAACTTCGGTAGGTATTACGGCGCGGATCCTTTCCGATCAGAAAAAGATGGATTCGCCTGAAGGGGTTACGATCCTTGCCGCCGCAGTGTTTGATGATGTACTCGGGATCATTGCCCTTGCGGTGGTGCTGGGTATTGTTGCCCTGGTTACCGGGCAGGGCGCAGCGGGAGGGTCTCTCAATGTCGGCGCCATTTTGGGTATAGCGGGAAAGGCCTTTGGTATCTGGCTCGGCTTTACGGCATTGGGGCTTATCTTTTCAAAACAGCTTGCTTCGTTTCTTAAACTTTTTAAACACAGTTTTGATTTTTCGATTCTTGCATTGGGTATCGCCCTGCTCCTCGCCGGCTTCTTTGAAAGACAGGGTCTTGCGATGATCATCGGGGCGTATATCTGCGGGCTTTCACTTTCCAAGGCCGATATTGCCGCGGTGATTCAGGAACGTATACACGGTCTTTATGACTTTTTTGTTCCGCTGTTTTTTGCGGTGATGGGGATGATGGTGGATGTCAAAGCGATAATGCATAAGGAAGTACTGATATTCGGTGCAATCTATACCGGTTTGTCGATTATCGCAAAAGTAATCGGATGCGGCGGTCCGGCCCTGCTGCTGGGCTTTAACGGCAAAGGCGCCCTGCGTATAGGAACCGGTATGGTACCGCGCGGGGAAGTAGCCCTGATCGTTGCCGGTATCGGTATGTCCACGGGGATATTGAATAATGAACTTTTTGCGGTAATTATCTTTATGACATTTATTACCACCCTGGCGGCGCCTCCCCTTTTAAATCTTACCCTGAAAATAAAAGGATCCGGTACCCGGAAAGAAGTTAAGGGCGATGATACGGTGTCCGCCTCCTGGGAATTTTCTTCCGATGAAATTGCCTACCTTGTCAGTGATACGCTCCGCAAGGATTTTCGCGCCGAAGGTTTTTTTGTTCAGGTAATGAACCACGATGTCGGACTCAGCCAGGTGCGTAAGGGGGATATTTCACTTTCGCTGATTGTCGAAGACAGTACCATCACCATAGAAACCTCCCGCGCCGATATGAATTTTGCAAAAACCGCCGTCTATGAAGTGAT
>JAISJS010000343.1 GCA_031261385.1 Treponema sp. | reverse complement strand
TTCGCGGTCGGTGACGTTTGAGCTTGGCACTGAAAGGCCGCCGCAATAGCCGCCGACCTCATAGGCCGATCCGCCGCTTTGCCCCCAGGCAACACTGGCTGCGCAGCCTCCCGGGGCGTGCATGATGGGGATGGTATCCGGCAGGGCTTCAAGGGTTCCGAGCGCTCCCCCAAAGGAACAGAAGTACCGGGGCCGTTCGATGTAGCTATGACTCATCTTTGCTATCCTTTATATATTTGAAGGGATTCTCCTGGTACCAGCTTTCCTTATAGGGCAGCTTAATATACTTTGGAAACTTTCTGTTAAGAGAGGGATTTGAAAGCTGCCGGTAGACTCTGCGGGCAATTTCAAAAACGCCGCGGAAACCGATATAGGAACAGGAACTGTTGAAAATAGTATGGACCGGTATGCCCAGCTTTGCGGCGGTGGCATTGCCATGGGAATGGCCCATAAAAAGATCCGGCTTTAGGGATCGCAGCAGATTTGCCTCCTCAAAGGGCTGCACGTTGGCAATGTTCAGGGGAATATCACCGGCGGCGTTTTTCAATTTTTCAAATTCCTTTTCAGCAAATGCATCATAATGGAAGGGGCGGACCCCCACTATCGTAAACCCGAGTTCGTGGAGCAAATAGGCGGTGGCAATGGATCTGAATTCCCCGGCGCTGACAAAGGCAGTTTTTCCTTTGAAAAATTCCCGGTAGGGCTTTAACGCTTCTTCAAGCAGAGCAGTTTCATAGTGTATCAATTGTTCAGCCGCCGCCTCTTTGCCGAAAAACGGCGCCACCGCCCTTATCCATGATGTGGTGTTTTCTATGCCGATGGGAATGTGCTGGAAAAGATAGGGAATGCCGAACCGTTCGTTGAGGAATTTCAAAAAATAATCGTCGTGGGTCGGACAGGTGCTGACGGAGAGGGCCGCATATTTTACCGAATACATTTGTTCGGAATCCTTGAAAAGCGGAACGATATTCACGTCTAAATCCAGGGCGTTTAAAAGCCGGGTCAGTTCCAGTTCATCTATTCTGCCCATTGAAGAGAGGTTGCACAGGTTGACCCGCCGCTTTTTAAGGTATTCAAAACGGGCTTCCTCAAGTTCGTCCGTGACAACACGGTCTCTCCGCGCCGGATCCTGCAGCAGATTCTTGCCGAGGCCGTGATATATCGCGTCATACGCCGTGGCCCATGTTTTTGTTTTAAACCCTTCGCAGTGGATAGGTATCAGAACCGCCGTTACCCGGCTTCGCAGGTCCTCTACTATACCGTCAACATCATCGCCGATGATACCGGGAACACAGCCGGTTACTATCGTGATGGTTTTTGGGCTATACAGCTGATCCACTTCAACGATGGCCTGCCGCAATTTTTTTTCGCCCCCTGAAATAACATCGGTTTCATTGAGGGAGGTGGAGACCCAGATTGAATCCTTAATTTTCCCGGTACGGAGCATGTTTCCTGAACGGGCGCCCCCATTTTGGGACTGTAAACAGGAACCGCAGCCCACGGCGGCATGCATGATGATCACATTATCAGGAAAACTGTTGATGATAGCCAGGGCCGGTAACAGGAGGCATAATGATCCCTGGGAAAATTCGCGGCTGCCATCCCGGAAACACCCCCCGCCTTCTCCCAGCCGCTTTTGAAGGCCGCACAGGGTACCGCCATAGGTAATGCAGGTGTGCACCCGATCTTCCCGTTTCGGGGCCTCTTTTAAACTTAAATAATCCATTTACAAGCTCCTTCTCAATTGGGTCATGGCTCTGATATTTTCAGGGGGGGTGGCCGGAGGAATGTCACAACCCGGCATAAGGATAAAGCCGGGACCGGCCCCCGCAGAGGCAATGCACTGTTCACAAGCGCGGGCAACCTCTTCCAGCGTACCATGCTGTATAACGGCAACCGGGTCCATGTTTCCCGCAAAGGCCATTTTGCCGTTAAGAATACTGCGGGCTTTTTGCAGGCTCACCTTATAATCAAGGGACACAAACTGCGCCCCCGTACCGGCAATCAGGTCAAGACGGTCTTCTGTGTTCCCGCAAATGTGAATGCCGGTTATGACATTTTTTTTACCCAGCGCGGTATAAATTTTTTTCAGCGCCGGAACGGCAAATTCCGCAAAGTGTTCCCGGGAAATCATATCCCCCGAAGCGGTGGGCTCCCCCATGGCGATAATATCAACGCCATTTTTGATATAGCCCTCCACATAGGAAAGATAGAGGTCCGCAGTAAAACTGAGCAGGCGATGAACCGCTTCCTTATTACGGCGTATATCCCGCATGAGGGATTCGGCCCCGTATAAGAGGCCGGCCATGGTCAGCGGCCCCCACATGCTGCCGCCGACCGCGTAGACACCGGATGTATTGTCTACAATATGTTTGGTTATTTCCATTAAGGTCCGCATGGCTGGATCTTTTTTAACGCTTTCAACATCAATATGGTCTATGTCATCACTATTTTTAATGATTGCTTCTATTATATCGGGCGGGCCGGCAGGGCGGAACTTGAGTTTCCCCCCAAGGGCTTTCACCAGGAGGTTGCCGGAACCGGGCGCGGCCCAGACAATATCGGTTCCCGATGACCGGTATGCCTGAAAAAGGATGTCCGCCACTTCCCCGGGAGGCATGGCCAGCGCCTTTTCCATAGCGATTCCATTGGTATACAGGGCCCAGGAACCGCCTAAAAAAAGAGCCGCAGGCTGCCGTTCCGTCGCTTGCAGGGTACATGCGTTATGGATGGTCTCTTTTGCAGTCATCGCTCGTTAGTATAAAAGAATAAAAATAGAAAAGTCAAGTATACCCATTTGTTTACTAAGATATTGTGATGCAACAATTCGACGCATCAGAAGCTCCTGCCCTCCTCGAT
>JAISJS010000367.1 GCA_031261385.1 Treponema sp. | reverse complement strand
TTGGTGGCTGTCCAAAATTTGAACTGGGAAAATTCCACCGATGTTCCCAACAGGGCAATACCCGCATAAACGGGCTGTCCATAGACAATGGATGAGTGGAGATCGCTATCGGTTACGGTTGCGGTGGAGGGCGTCACGGTATTGTACAGGGCGCCGGTCTTGCTGTTAAACACGGTCATGGTTACCCCTCCGGCGCTCCGCTTTACCTCCACGATCAATTCGTTTTTCCAGCTGCTCATCCGGGTGTTCATCCAGTTGGTATTTCCGGTATCCTGTGCGGAAGCCATGGTGGAACCCGTACTCCAGCCGCCGTTATTATTATAATAATAGGGCCGGACCGCAGCGCTCGGCGTGAAACTGTCGGCGGTATCATTGGTACGAAACAGCGTTCCCCCTGCATGGCTGCCCTGGGAAAATTTTACATAGGGATTTCCGTCGTAGTCTTCGGTTTCTTCCCCGTTAAAAAAACCAAAAAGGTAGCCCTTGCTCGTACTGGTGCCCCCGTTGGCGGTAATCCTGATACGGGCCCGCATCCCGAAATCGGCAGTCATCGCATCCTTGAAGTACAGGAACAGTACATCGCTAAAACCTCCGGAATCCAGCTTGGAGGTTCCCATTACCGGCCCATTGATAAAATACTTTCCTGCCCGCTGACCGTCAGGATCGGAATCCGGGTACCGGCCCAGGTTGTCGTTGTTGGGAACTGCCGGTTCAAAATCATCAACGTCCCCGGGCATGTGGTAGATTACCAGTCCCTCATCCAAAACCAGATCCCCTCTGCCGGGACCATCTTCAGGAGGCGGAACATAAAGATCATCAGGCTGATAATTGCCGTTTACCAAAAAGGGACTTTCCCCGCAGCCCCCAGGGGCAATCAGAATTATTCCCGCTGAAAGCGCCAAAAGCGCATAGTGTATTTTTTTCATCGTTATCACTCTTCCTCCTAATCCCAGAGCCCGGTTGCGCCCGGCATGGTGCCGATGATATTTTTAAGCTGCGCAAAGCCATTCAGTATGTAGTGTCCGTTATCCTGATCGACATTCAGGAATGTACCTTCAAATCTCTCGGCAACTTCACCGCTCCAGGGCGCAAAGCCATCCGCAGTAAAAGGGGGTACGGAATTTACCACGTTATCCGTCACCGTCAGCTTCCTGCCCGATGTGTTTACCGTTGCGCCTACGGTGTGGTCCCATTTGTAGCCGCTCGCAGGGGACCGTATCTCAAGCCGGTCGCTCGCGGTGGGACCGGGAAGGGTATACAGGGAAACTACCTGGGTTACCACGGCGTCAAGGCCGGTGGTCGCCGCAGAACCGGCGCCATAGATGGCAAAGTTACCCGGCCGGGAAACGGCGTTTTCCTCGACGGTCCTGCCGTTATTAAAGGAAGTACATTGGGTCAGCAATATCGCCGGATCGGAGTTACTCGTAAAACCGTCCGCGTCGTTGTTAAATGAAAGACAGTCTTTAGCAAGGTGCAGCACCGGAAGCCCTTCCCCGCCCATCTTGAATCCGTTACCGCCGGAATGAGTGGACTCTTCGGCAAGGTGGGGTACGGGAATGCCCTCGTCATTGACAATGGTGCCGGTTTGCAGGAAACGTCCGTTGGAATAGGCGATGCAGTGATCCAGAAAAACCGCCCCGATATTGCCGGTTTCCTTTTTGCTGAAAAGATCCCAGCCGTCATCAGCATTGTGGTGACCGATGCACCAGTAGAATACATTGCCCTCGCCGGAGGTAAGTTTGCTGGCAAAACCGTCGGCGTCTTCCCGGGATTTGTCCATATTGGAGAAGGATTCGCAGAACTCAATCCGGTTGTTTGAGGGCCACATGCTCTTTGGCTCGGTACTTGCCCCCGCAATCTGTATCCCTGTGTCCCCGTTAAAGTAGGCCTTTACCCAGCGGACTATGTTGTTACTGCCCCCCACGTTCATGCCCTTTACCTTGTTGGCCGTGTTGGTAAGATGGAAGCCTTCAAGCTCCCAGTAATTTCCGTTCAGTTCAAATCCTTTAACATCCTTTTCCCTGAAGATATCGGTTGCAAAATCAAAGACTACTTCATTCCGGGTTTCGGCCTCCATCCGTTTTTTCAGGGTTGCAGTGCCATCGTTATACCGGGGAATAAGTACCGCAAGGCGGGAATACCGGCCGTTCTTAAGCTTGATGGTCTGGCCCGGCTGAATGTAGGCAATGGCCGTGTCGATGTCCAGGGGGCTGTCATAGGTTCCCGCGTTACCGGGCCGGCCGTTATTGGCTGCCCATATTTCACCGCCGGTTCCGCCATAGGTCTTATAATTCACCACAAAGGTATTGGTAAGGGCATTGGTATTCCCCACCGCGAAGAGCGGTCCCTGGAACTCGGCCCAGTTGGGCTGCTCTTTGTCGGGGGTAAAAACTGCCCTGAAGGTGTTGTCCCCCGCAACAAGGGAATCCAATGGCACCTCGAAAAGGGAGAACGGAACGGCGCTGGCATTGGTCTTTTCCGTTTTCCAAACCCCCCGCCGGGACTGGAGAACCGTTCCGTTCAGGGTCAGGGAAAGAACCCCCTCCATATTGGAGCGGGCATAGTACGTATAACCGGCGCCGGATGCAAATGCAGGGGATGCAACGGTGAAGGTCGGTGAAACCAGATCCGGTACAGGATCAACCCGGGGGGCGCAGTCTTCCACCGCCGCTTCCTCATAATGCCAATTTCGTAATGTTACCATGGCATCGCGGCTGGCAAAGAAACCGACATAATATTTTTCCTTGTTGATGCTGAAAAGGAGATCCGGCTCCAACAGTTCATACTCATACGTTTCGCCCAATATCACATCATCCCGTTTGGTATTGGGCTTAACCCCTTTGTTGGAGGGCGGGGTGATACTGCCTTTAAAACCGTTATTGGTTTTTTCCAGGTACAGAGACCACTTGGTCCCCGCAGTGGGAAAATCGGAACGTTCTGAGGTACTGGACCACTTGGAATAATCGGGCAGCTCCCTGGGCATATAGTAAAATTTGGCCTTGGACGCATCCGCAACGGTGTCAGGATTTTCAATGGCATCCCCTACCGGGTCTGTTACCCCGGTACGCCAATACATTCTGACTCCCCGCTTTACCCCACCAACCATTACCATATTTCCCGAACCCCCGGGGGCGTCGGGGCGTCCCAGGCCGGTATAATAACCGCCGTTAGTGGCATATCGGACTTCTTCCATGGTGAAGCCGGGATACTGGGGGACATAGTCCCGGGCCATCAGACCAAACGCTTCCTGACCGTTCAGATCCGGTTTACTGTTTGAAAATCCGAATGTGTGAACCTCAAAATCGGCGCTCAGGCGAAAATTTTTGCTCTTGTCAACTTCCGTATAGAAATAGGCGATTCCGTCCTCACTGCCGGCGATTTTTCCCGCGTTATTGGAGGTATTCACCGCTTTAAGAAGAACAGAACCATCGGGGTTCATCGTAATCCCCATGCCCTGATTGGTGTTCTGGCCCAGATCGCCAGCTGCACGGGCGCTCGTACCAAAGGACAGCCGAAACAGGTTGCCCTCCAAAGCTGAATCAGATAACTCCACCGGCGCAAACCCGTTAGGGTTGTTTTCCGTATAGCGAAGTGCATCGATGCCGTTAAACAATTGACAGGTGCAAATTAAAAGGACAGCGGCTGCCGAAAAAAAAGCCTTATAAGCTCTGTTAAGAAACTTCATACTATCTCCCCACAATTAGAGCGCTATAAATTCTTCCAAACTAATAATTATCCCTTTATTAAAAAAAATACCGTCGATTTTTTTCACTTTTCCGACTTTCTTGATTAAATGACAGAATAATACAATTATTAAGCGGAATTTTTTCTCCGGCTGGTGGTTAAGTATAGAAGTATCATTATACGTTGATCTGAAAATTATGCTGGTTACCGGCGAGGAGAGAAATCAATGATTAAGAGGCTGTTTGTCATTTGTTTATTGTTAATCACGGCGGCGGTGTTCGCTCAGGAAAAAAACAGTTTTGCGGTATCGGGCGATCTGACCACCATATATACGATGGGGAACGCCTCCGAAGAGGATCAGGCGATTGGGAGCGGCAAGGGAAACGGCGCTTATGAGGAACAGCGAAACGGTTTTTATACCAATGCCAACATCCTTGTATGGTACAAACCGGTGGAATTTCTCGAAGGCTATGTAAAACTGGCCTCGACCCACCGGCCCGGTTCACTCTATGTGCCCCTGCAGCTTGAATATTACGGCCAGTCGGATTTTTCCCTTACATTGGATACCGTTTACGGGAAGGCCGGGATTTTTAAAGCATTGAATCTGGATATCCCGGTAGACCTTAACCTGAAAATGGGAAAATTTAAAAACGAAGTATCTTATTTCGGTAAAGTTTCCCGCTATGAAACCGAGTCGGTTCTTTATATGCTTAAAACCGCCAATACCTATAATTATGAAATAGAAGCGGCTTATAACAATATAATTAACGATAAGCCTTTCCGGATTACCGGAGCCTTTTCTACCAACTACCGGTTTGATGAAGCAACGCCCCGGCTTTACGACGTCGATGGAAGTGTTTCAGACCACGGCGGCCCGGTAGTAAGCGAATACGCCCCGCAGCTCTACGCTTCTCTGAAGCTTCAAAATTTTGCCGCCGGTCCCGGTAACCTTCAGGGGGGAGTAATCTATGCCTTAAACGGCGCAGATATTTATTCCGGGAATTCAGCAGGCGCAGATTTACGTTATACCCTGAATCTCAACGATACGTTTTCCATTCCCATTGGATTGGGTATCGGATATTATGAGAAAAACATTGACGTGCTGAGCGGTACCGCTTCAGCGGCCTCGGATCGGAGAACCACCGATTTCAGAGATACCTTCGCCATAGGTTTTGGGGCAGGCGCCCGTTATAAAGCGGACTCCCTGGCCATTGACGGAAACCTTGGTTTTTCTTCTTACTCAATCAAGCATATTTACCGGGAACCCCTGGCGATCCTTTCCGCTTCTCTTGATGTCCAGCTTACCTTTCTCGATTGCTACATCCTGGGCGGCGGCTTGATACTGGGCAGCCTGGGTGAAGCCGAATGGAAGACAAAAGAAGGTGTCAACGAAAAAACCAATGGCGGCAAGATCTTTGAACACACATTCTCCCCTGCAGAAAATATCGGTTATGAAGTTTATGCAGGTTTAAAATTATACAACAACTGCCGCTTTATCATCGGCTTTAACCAGAACAAGGGTATCGCCATGAACTACAGTCTGGAAAGCAAGGGCGAGGGCCAGATTAAATACCGGCAATTGGGAACCGATAATACCGACGAGAAGTACGAAGCAAGCGGTCTCTATCTTAAATTTGCCCTGTACTGGTAAATCGAATTAAGGGTTCCACGCTGACGGTACATTCTGATACGCGCCGTCCTTGTGGTAAACCCGGTTCAGAATCAATTCCCGGCTGCCGTATTCGCTTTCCGCCAACTGCGGATTAAGCACCGCCGTATTGGGCAGCCTGGCGTCTGAACCCAGGGGAAGGCCGTTGAGAGTACAGCCGAATATTTTCCAGCCGACATGTTCCGCCGCGCCGGGGATAAAAATATACGGTGAAGTCCTCCAGATCGCACTTCCCATCCGGGCTTTTCCCTCCAGGGTAATTTGGGTATTTACTACGGCGCATTGATCGTAAAAACCCGAGCCTCCGGCATTCCTGCCGAAATAGAGGGTCATTCCGTCGGCAACCTTTACGCGCGAATTGAATATCACATAGCCCTTGGGTACCGTTTCCGAACGGGCCTGGCCGGTGCGGGAAACCATCAAATAGGTTTCCTTGGCCTCACGGTTGGGATCGTTGAGACAGACTATGTCACAATCTTCCAGCAGGCAGACATCGGCTGTTCCCCAGATAAAATCGGTATCCCCTTCAACATAACAGCGATAAAACCAGTTCCGTCCGGTAGTCTGCAAGGTATCCTGAAAGGAAAGGAATGAACAGTTTATCGCGGCCAGAGTTTTGCCGCCGCCGTTGGCGAAATTGAGCGCTTCCGCCTGGGTATCGCTGGGAACCGCACCGCCGGTATATGAGATGCCCCTCCTGGAGGTATTTTTCAAGGTAAGATTTTTCAGCGTCAAATTTGCGCCTGAAAAATAAAAACCGGGACGGGTGTTAGTCCCGCCGTTCATCTGATTGCAGTTGGTGTACTGGATAATCACATCTCCCCCAAAGGGAGCTGTTCCCTGTCCGACAAGAGCGATGTCTGCCTGCCCGTCGTAGTGAACCAGTTCGTTGTAGACGCCGGGTGCGACATTGATCGTCCATGAACCGGATTTTAAGGCAAGCGCCTTCATGGCTCCGTAAACCGTACGAAAGTCCGCGCCCCCGTTTCCGTTCACGGTAATCGGCTTTGACTCCTCCGGTACAGGGACAGGCCTGGTGTTAAAGGTCCAAAAAGCGGCGTTTTTACGATCAGGGAGGCCGTCAAAAGATCTGCCATTTAATTCCGCTTTTATGCTGTCCCCGGGAATAGCAATATAATAGCGGCGGCCGTATTCAAGTGCGTCAAAATGCGGGGTAAAGTAAACGCTGTTACCCTGGATACGGACAAGCTGATCGCCGACAAAAATATCGTTATCCGCCGCACCCAATACCTTTTGCCGCTCGTTTTCAAAGGCTATAGTGTCCACCGGTCGGCCGTTTTGCCCGTCGTATATCCAGATCGTGCCGCCTTTGAGCAATTCCGGGGTATTTTCAAAGGTGATACAGAATTCACCATCCGGGTAAGCGTCAGCCGTTCCTGCCGCCGGATAAAGCGCCGGATGTCCGTAATCGGCTGTCCGGGGAAAATCCAGCACGGTGACGGTAACTTCCGCCTTGAGAGACGGCTCGGCGGCGTTGGCAAAGCGCAGTGTTGTTGTGCCTGAAGCAATCCCCTTGACGGTGATTTTTTCCCGTCCCTTTTTTTCAATTTTGAGAATATCGGGAGCATCGGAAACCGCGACAAGAGATGCAGGCTTTCCACCGGCAGCTGCAGCGATATAATCCAATTCCGCCGTATCGCCCCTGCGCAGCCGGATCATTTTGGGTGTTACAGAAAAAACAGGTAAGTCTTTTTGCTGACTGATAGAATCTATTATGTATTCAGCATTATTATAAACGATTTTAATGTCAGACCAAACTGCCTCTCCTGTATCGGTACCGCCTGCTGCGGCATACACAATATCGGTATTGGAGTGCCCCCGGTTTACCTCGGTATCGGTTTTTGAGGCGAGCAGAGTTCCGTCAACATCGTACACATAATGATTGATGATACCTCCGGCAATTTCAGATTTGAAAATATAATCTTTGCCGGTTTCCCAGACAAAAAAACCGGATGCGGCGTTTAAACTCTGTCCACCCGCTCCGCCTGTAGTCCCTACATTTTTGGCATTCTGTCCCGAAATCATCATATAGCCTTTTCTGCCCATACCGTCAACGCTGACAAAACCTATGCCGTTATGGCCCTCCAGGGTTTTAAAATGCATCTTCGCCTCAACCTTCACGGTGTCGGTAAGCAGATCGATCCTGCGGGGATAGAGCAACCAGGCTTCTTTTGAGGCCTGACCAAAGCCGCTGATCCGGTAGGCAGATCCGAGAGCGCCCATTGGGATTGCCGCGTTAAACGCTATCAAAGAAGTTCCCGGAGAATTTTCAGCGTTCCCCCTGGCAGCCGCTGCGGTTTCGTTGTTCGTTATCAAATTTACCAAAGGCAGTTTCAATTCTTTAATTCCTGCTATAAGCAAGGCGCAGACCGCTTGGGCGCCCTCGCCGTTAAAGTGGGTGTTATCGGGAACATCATCCTTTCGTACCGCAAAGAGCGCCGCCGTTCCTTCTGCGCCCCCTTCGCTCAAAATCCGCTCATACAGTTCCGCTGTTTTTTGGGTAAGATCAATCAAGGGAACGCCGGCTTCTTCCGCCAACTCCCGTACCGCATCGTCGTAGTTTTTGTGGGAATCGCTTACACCGCCGCTTTCTTCCCGGCGGCTTACCGGCGTTACCAGTACCGCCTCCGCCCCTTTTTGACGGGCGGGAACCACATACTTTTCGTAGAGATACCACTTAAAGGACCCTTCTGTTTCCTTTGACCCGGAGACATCGGTTCCCCGGGCGCTGTCTTCGATTTTTTCGTCATTATGGCCAAACTGGATAAACAGGTAATCCCCTGCGCCGATTTCGTTCAACACCCGCCGGTAAGCCGCTTCCGTGGTAAAGCTCTTGCTGCTCCTGCCGGACATGGCGTAATTAAACACCGCCGCCGTTCCCGGTATAAACCAGGATTGCAGATAACGGCCCCAGCCTGCCCGCTTTACCTGATATGCGCCGTCGGTGACAAAATCGCAAACCGTGGAATCCCCCGCGAGGAAAATTTTAACCGGCTCCGCCCTCCCATTTTCTCTGATCGGGCGGCCAAAAACCTGATGTCCCACAACGGTAAATACACACAACATTACCAATAAACCTTTAAGACGAACCGGCATTATTACTCCTCGCTTAATAACTGTTTGAAGCGCTCGCGTCCGGACTTGCGCCAAAGGCGCTTTCCAGGGCGCTGATATTCCAAACATTGGCGGCGGCTTGATACCCACCCGCTTTCCTGTACACACGGTTCAGGATAGTCCCTCTGCCGTTGTATTCAAGATTGTATACTTCCTCGGTAATCTCACCGGCATTTTCACGCATCCCTGAAATATCATGCGGACTGCCGCCGGCGGTAACATTGTAGAGTTTCCATCCCACATGTTCCCAGGCATCCTCCAGGAACGTATACGGCGGTGAGGCATTCCAAATCGTGGGGGCGATTACCCCTTCCAGGTAAAAATCGGTATCAATCACCGCAGTCTGATCGTAATACGCGCCTGCCCCGGGATTCCGGCTAAAGTATGCAGTCATACCGGTTTCGACCTTTACATTGGACTTAAAGAGTACATAGCCCTTGGGTACGGTTGTTGTTGCGGCCGCAGTACTGCCGGTACGGGCAACCAGGAGTATAGTATCCTTGCTATTCGTCTTTTTGGGGTCATTCACGCATACCAGTTCACAATCCTCAAGCAGGCAAACATCGGCGGTTCCCCAGATGTAATCGGTATCCCCTTCAATGTAGCATTTGTAGAACCAGTTTTTGCCGGTGGTCTGAATGGTATCCTGGTGGGAGAGGAAGGAGCAGTTAAAGGCGGCCAGGGTTCTGTTCGTACCGTTGGCAAAGAAAATTGCTTCCGCCTGGGTGTTGGTGGTGGGGGTTACATTGGTTATATACCGCTGCCCCCGGACGGTGGTATTTTTAAGGGTCAGATTCTTGAGGACGAGGTTTGCCCCGGAGAAATAGAATGAAGGACGACCGTGGGTTCCGCCGTTCATGTCTTCGCAGTTGGTATACTGGATAACCACATCCTGTCCATAGGGTGCGCTTCCCGTTCCGTTTATAGTTACAGTAACATTGGCGCTGTTTGCATAGTGAACCAGTTCGGTATAGACGCCGGGGGCCACGTTTATCGTCCAGGAACCGCTTCCGGCGGGGATGGCTTTAAGGGCGCCGAAGACAGTGCGGAAATCAGGGGCGGCATTGTGGGCGGCGGCCACACTGATCGGGACAGACTCATTCAATATTGGCGCGGCCCGGGTGATAAAGGACCAGCTTGCAACAGTTTTGACATCGCTTAAACCCTCGAAGGGACGGTTGTTCAGGGTCGCGGTAATGGCCCCCGTGGGAATACCTATGTAGTATTCCTTGCCGTACTCCAGTTTATTGAAGTGGAGGGTAAAGTACACGCTGTTACCGTCAACCCGGGCTAATTGGGGGCCAACATTGACGGTGGTGACCGATCCCAGGGTAGGCTGCTTCTCATCGGCAAAGAGGATGCTGTCTACCACATTGCCGCTTGCTTTATCGTAGAGGTAAATGGCGCCTCCGGTTTCCAGTCTCGGAACAGTATCAAAGGTGATCATAAATTCGCCGTCGGTATAGGCAGATGTTTCCCCTGCCGCAGGGTAAACGGCCGTCAAAGCGCCGTAACTGTCAGACGTCAGGAACTGGGTAACGGTAACGGCAATTTTCACGGTCTGGGCAGTATCGGCGGTATTGGTAACCGTGATCTCCGCCGTGCCTGCTTTTAGTCCCGAAAAGTGTATTGTTCCGCCTGCAAAACTGTCAACCCTGACCGTTGCGGGGTCTGCTGAAACCGCCGTGATCTCCGCAGTCCCGCCGCCCGTCGCCGTGGCGGTATAGGTGACGGAACCGGGAGTGCTGGTGGTGATACGGGCAGTGGAGGCGCTTACCGAAAGGGAGGGAAGCACCGACTGCGCCTGCAGGGAGTTGATGGTATAGAGGTTCCCGTTCCGGTAAACCAGAATGTCCGACCATGTCATATTCTGCACAGCCGTACCGCCGATGGAAGCGTAAACCGTATCGGTTTCCAGGTGACCAAAAGAAGCCGGATTACCCTGGCCGTCGGTATAGGTTCCTATGGGCTGGTTTACCCTTTGTGAAACCAGAACACCGGCGGTGCTATAGACATAATGATTGATAATCCCCTTGTTTATCTCCGACTTGAAAATATATTCATCCCCCGCAGCCCAACTGACGGCAGGTTCCATCCCCTGACCGCTTGCACCGGTTCCGTCATTTTTTACGTTCTGGGCGGTAAGCATCATGTACCCCTTTCGGGTGGAACCGGTAACGCTGATAAATCCAGTGCCGTTATGCCCGGAGGTGGAGGTAACGGTGATCTTTGCCTGTATGGAAATTACATCGTTCCTGATGTCAACTTTTTCTGGATAAACCAGACGCCGCTCCCCGTTTGCCCCAAAGTTGACCGTCCCCGTGCCATTATAAACAGCGGCAGAGGCGTTAAACATGACCAGGGAGCCCGGCGCCGGCGCCGCCTGCACAGTCTTGATGAGAGCTTCAAAGGCAGTTTTTTTATCATCAAGCGCGGTTTTTGCCGCATTTATTTCCGGCTGCGTTACCCCCGGATTTTGGAGATCCTTATTGGCGAGTACGATTTTGGCTGTTTCGATTTCACCCCCAAAGGCGGTATAATCCGTTTGTATGACCCATTTCGCGCCGACGGTGACAGAGCTGTCCAGCAGCGTTTTTACCGAATCCAAAAGGGCCGCGGCCGTCTGAACAGACGTTTCAAGCCCGGAAAAATTGACACCTTCGGAATATTTGACAAGACCCTCAAAAACTGTTTTTGCCGCATTAAGGTCCGCCGCCGCCTGGTCAATCTGTACCTGGGAGGCATCGGAATCGTCAAGGACAATTTGGGCCTCATCAATTTTCCCGCTTAATGTGTCATGATCAGCCTGGATAACATACTCATCACCGGGATTTAATTCAGTCCCATCTGCGGAAATTGGCAGTGAGTCCAAAAGATCCCCGGCTTCCTGTATTGCCGACTCAAGAGCGCTCCTGTTAATTGGCTTATCATCAGGTTCATTTGGACAGGCGATAAACAGCGCCATAATAACGGTTGACAGTATAACAGAAAAAATTCGGTGTAATCTCTTTTTTGCCGGATGCAGCATAAAAATTCCTCCAAAATTATTAGTATGGGATTAATAATAATTCCATATACCCTAATGTTTCAGTCATTTTTTTGGATTTAACTGACATTCGAGCCGTTAATTCCGGTACAGTTCCTGCGCGCCATTGCTGTTTGGTTTGAGCACCGGGGCTCCGGTCAGCAAGCCGCCTTCTTTCAGAATGAATTTTCCATCAGTATCCCTGCTGATAAACCCGGCCTTCCAGGAAGCAGTTTCCCTTTCGGCATTAATGGCAGCCACATCGTAATACCTTGACGGATCGGGGCCCAATAACGCCTTCCAATTGATATTTGACCCCACATAGTTTGAAGCGATACCTGATGTAACACAATTTATCTGCATACCCGATGCGGCAGTACCATCACCGCTTCTTATACTGATGGAACCGCCGTCCGTTTTATATCCGGTACAATCGTATACCATCAGAGCCGGATTGGAATTACTGGTAATATTACTGCTCTTTTCCATAAAAGAGAAACTCTGGTGAATTTCGTGGAGTACCGGGATTCCCTCACCGCCCATTTTAAAACCGTTACCGTCACCGCTGTTCAGCGCCGACAGCACAGAACCGTTCATGTAAGAGATACAATGGTAGACCTTGACGACGCCAATGGCGCCGGTTTCCCGTTTACTGAAAAGGTCCCATCCATCGTCGACATTGTGATGGGCCGCACACCACCGGAATTCATTGTCCTGCCCCACGGCAAGCTTGGCAGCATATCCGTCGGCGTCTTCAGCGGCAGCGTCCTTGTTGTCATACGATTCACCGTATTCAATGAGGTTGCCCGATGGCCATAAACGCCTGGCTTCGGTATTTGTCCCGCTTATCTGCAGACCCGTATCGCCGTTGCCATAGGTTTTAACCCGGGAAACAATATTATTATTTCCCCTCAGGGTAAAGCCCTTTACCGTGTCCGGGGTGTTCCGTACATGGATGCCGTCTATCTTCCAGTAATTTCCGGAAAGTACAAAACCCTTGGCCCCCGCAGTTTTTTTAAAGTCAATAATCGCCTTATCACGGTGCTCCGCCTTAAGGGTTTTAACCTGACCGAATTTACCGTCATTATAGCGGGAAATATTCACCGATAACGGCGAATAGATCCCATCCTTCATAATGATTGTTTGCCCCGGAATAACGTATTTAAGAGCCGTAGCAAGATCCAGCGGGCTTGCCGAACTGCCTGAATTACCGCTGAGTCCGTTCACCGCAACATACATATCTCCTGTCCCGCCCTGATAGAGTTTTTTGGTAACCCCATAACTCTTGTTGATGGGATCTGTACCGGTTATGGCAGTATTTTCACCTAAAACCGGCTGGTCCTTGTCGGGATAGAATATCAGGTTAAATGTATTATTCCCTTCCCTGTGGATATAGGTAGATATGGAAAAGAGGGTAAAAGGAATGGCTGACATATTATTACCCGGATCGGACATCCATTCCTGATTGATCATGGTAGCGGGGATTTCCTGCCCGTTCATTGAAACCGTCAGAGTTCCCGCCACATTGGATTTTACATAGAGGTATTCCGTACCGCCCCAGGCTGCAGGAGAAAGGATTTCAATTGTGGGGGTATATATAACCGGGAGCGGCGGAACATAGGGAGCGCAATCCTCCTCAAGCGCTTCGCTGTATTCAATATTGGTTATAGTAACATTGGCGTCCCGCGCAGCAAAGAAACCGACATAATATTTTTGCATGTTAACGCTGTATAGAATATCGTAAAGGGGAATGGCATACGTTTCTGCCGGAACTCCCTTATCCGCAGGCGGCTGAATGGTCGCTTTAAATTCATTGTTGTTCTTTTCCAGGGTTAACCGATAGGTACTGCCCCAGGCAGGAAAATCGGGACGGGATGCCAGAAGTGAATCTCCCTCCTCATTGGTGTAAAGGGTATAGTCCGGCAGTTCCCTGGGAGTATAATCGTAAACACCGGAATTCATATATAAAGTGGTTACAGGATTACCCGCATCATCATAGCTGTTTTCCGGGGTGGGAGTACCCCCTTTCCGCATATAGACCCGCACCCCCCGTCTAACGCCGCCAACCATGATCATATTGCTATCCCCGCCGCTTGAACCGGCACGATAATCACCGGCAGGAGCACTATTCAGATCAGCAAGGGTAGGATATTTTGCTTTAACCGCTTCCATGGTTTTGTCCGGATATTGCGGGACAAAGTCACGGGCCATAATACCCCAGCCTTCCTGGCCATTGGAAGCCAGGGTTGCGTCCAGTGGCCCTCCCTGGGGAACAGCCGTCCCGGTTTTATCATACCGGCTATTGCCGCCGGCGCCATTACCAAAACTTATAACGGTAAAATCTGCGCTCAGGATAAAGTTCCTGCCGACATCTACTTCCCGGAAAAGAAAAGTGATACCGTCTTCGGAACCGGCGATTTTGCCACCGCCGCCGGTAGCCTGAAGATTGACAGCCCCATCAGGAATATCATACGTATACCGGGCGCCGCCATGAGGCGTAGCCGTCAGTCCCTCCAGAGGCCCTATGGCGATTTTATTATCAGCCCCGGTACTGGTACCAAATACCAGCGGATTGAGGCTTTTTAAAAATTCCGCCTGCGATACCCTGGTAAAAGCATCAAAATCGGCGTCTCCGTCACTCTTGTGTGTGCTTGGGCCGCCCATATTAAGGCCGCAGGCAGACGTAAAAAAAACCAGTATAATACCGCAGGACAACCAGCTTAAATTTTTCATTACTATAATATGGATTAATACTGGAATAATTTCCTGTCTGACTCTTAGATTATTCCGGCTTTATTGCCGCATGACAGAATAATACAATAATTTAGCAGAATTTTCATTCGGCATGTGTCTATACTAACTTAAGCCCATTCGGTGCGGACACGGGTGATGGTTTCCGGTTTGCCATTCTCCAGAAGTATATCGATGTCAGGTTTTCGGCGTTTGATTATTTCTATAAGAGAAGGATAATCAAGCTCGCCGGTTCCGGCAGGGATGCCGTCTCCCCTTCTGCCGTTTTCCATACGGAAATCCTTGGCATGAATGGCGGCGATACGATCACCAAAGGCGTCGAAGGCCCGGTTAAAAAAATCGGCCTGATTTTCCTGTAACCCTTTTATGGGGATAAGGTTGACCGGATCGTAGATGACGCGGAGCGCGGGGCTCGGAAAGCGCTCCAGCAGTTTTGCCATTGCTTCTATGGAATGGACGGTATGCTGATCCGCTACCGCTTCCACAGCAACAATGGAGCCGCATTTTTCGGCGTACGTAACGAGCCGGTCGATGGAGGAGCAGAGCAGGTCGAACGTTTCAGGTTTTTCCGTATCGGGGTGCCATGAGCAGTCAGGGTTGCAGGAACCGGTTTCAGTGCCCACGAGCGCGCAGCCAAAGTCCCGGGCATAGCGGAGGTGTTCTTCAAACCGGCGGAGACTATTTTCCCTGATTTCAGGATCCGGGTGAACAGGGTTGATGTAACAGCCCAGTACCGCTATGGCGATGCCCCTGTCTGCAAAAGTATCCCGGATAGCGCGGGCGTAGCCGGGACTCAAGCCCCCTGCAGGAGGAGCCGAAAGAAAAGCCTTTGCCAGGGCGAGTTGTATTGAGGCAGGTTTAAGAGCGGCAAGGGTATCCGCCAAAAGCAGAGGCGGTTGCTTCCCGTAATCATGGGCCCTAAGACCTATCCGTATCATGGGTTCAAGCTTATGCGGATTTTTAATGCTTGTAAAGTGGAGTATGGGTATGAAAAAAAAAGATATTGATATTGCATCCCTCGGCGCCAGGGGAAACGGGCAGTTTGATAACTCGGAAATTCTTACCGCCGCCCTCACCTCTTTAAAAGAAGCCGGAGGCGGGGTTCTCCATGTCGGACAGGGCGTCTGGCGTACCGGCCCGCTGGAATTGTTTTCCCATACCACTTTATTACTTGATGAAGGCGCCGTTCTTTCCTTTATACCCGAAGTTGAACGTTACAAGCCGGTCTTTACCCGCTGGGAAGGGATTATCTGTTACGGCATGCATCCCCTGATTTTTTCAAGCGGACAGGAACAAATAAGCATTACCGGAAAGGGCAGTATCTACGGATCGGGGGAAGTATGGTGGGATATATACCGGAAAAAACGGAAAACCGGACAACTGTCCCCGATGACAACATTGGAAAAAGAGCTCGGCGCCCTGAACGTAAATTATGAAAATCAGCCTTCAGGCGGCGGCGGAAGAAATACGCAATTTTTGCGGCCGCCTATAATTCAGTTTTATAAATGCAAAGACTTGCTGCTGGATGGCATTCACCTCTTAAATTCACCGTTCTGGACCCTGCATCCCCTGTTTTGCGATAATATTGTTATACGCAATATTACCATTACCAATCCCCACGATGCGCCCAATACCGACGGCATGGATATTGATTCCTGCAGCAATGTGTTAATCGAAGGATGCAGGGTCGCCGTAGGAGACGACGGAATTTGTCTGAAATCCGGATCCGGTGAAGACGGCATACGTGCAAACCAGCCTACTTCCGCCATTACTATCCGTAACTGTACCGTAGAGGACGGACACGGAGGGATCGTTATCGGCAGTGAAACTGCAGCGGGAATCTTTGATGTAAGCGTAGAAAACTGCATTTTTAAAGGGACAGACCGGGGCATACGCATAAAGACCCGCCGCGGGCGGGGCGGACAGATACGAAATTTAACCTTCCGTAATTTGACCATGGAAAACAATCTCTGTCCCCTGACCATCAATATGTTCTACCGCTGCGGCGCTGTTCTGTCCGACGGCTTTTTCAGTGTAAATCCTATGCCATCAAACCCTACCACCCCTTCTATAAGAGATATAAGCATATCGGGACTAAAGGCTTCGGGCTGCCGTGCTTCGGCAGGATTTATTGCCGGTCTCCCTGAGGCCCCCATAGAAAACCTGTCCATCTCGGGCTGTGAAATTTCCACCGATGAAAGCAGTTTGGTAAGTCCTGATGAGTCGGAAATGTATCTGGGTTTACCTGCGGTACAAAGCAAGAGTTTCCGTATCCTCAATGTAAAGGAACCGGCTTTTACGGGGGTCACCGTGCTGGGACCCAAGGAAGAATTTATTTATGGCTAAGGTTTTAGTGATAGGCGGCACCGGAGTTATCAGCACAGAAATTGTCAATCGTCTCTGCGCCCTGTCTCATGAAGTAACTGTCTTTAACCGCGGCCTGCGAAAGGTTCGTTATCAGGGCTCTGTTGAATGTATCACCGGAGATAAAAAAGACGAAGCCGGTTTTCGGAAACTCCTGCTTGGCCGCCGCTTTAACGGGGTAATTGACATGATTTCCTATAATCCCGAAGATGCCGCGCTTACCCTTGATGCGTTGGGCGCTTTAAATCACGGATCTGAAAACAAGGGCGGTTCTGAAAACCGCGGCGGCCATTTTATCTTTACCTCCACCGTGGCGGCGTATAAACGACCGGTTCGTAATATTCCCGTCATTGAAACAAACGAACTGTTTGACAATGACAAAATTTCTCCCTACGGCTACCACAAGGCCCGGATGGAAGCATTCCTGCAGATAAAAATGGCGGATATTCCCATTACCATTATCAGGCCCAGTCTTACTTTTGGTACAGGCTGCCGTAATGTGGGAATCATGCGGAATAATTATGGGATCATCAGACGGCTGCAACAGGGAAAGCCCATCGTAGTTTTTGGCGACGGGACCAATCCATGGGCATGGACCTTTGCACCTGATCTCGCAAAAGCCTATGCCGGGGTTCTCTGCCGCCCTGCCTGTTTCGGCCAAATTTATCATGCCACAAGTGATGACCGTCACATCTGGGATGATCTCTATCTTGAGTTCGGACGTCTTACCGGCACAGTTCCGCATCTGGTCCATATCTCAACAGAAATGCTCATGCGCTTTTCAGAGGCTGTTTTTTCCCATGTGTATCAGGAAAAAATGCACTGCGGTATTTTTGACAATTCAAAAATACTACGGGATGTTCCGGAGTTTACCATCGACTATCCGCTTC
>JAISJS010000338.1 GCA_031261385.1 Treponema sp. | reverse complement strand
AAACCGCCCTTGACGAGCTTTTCGATTGTTCCTTCAAGCGGGGTATGATCCTGGAACGCCTGCCGCAGGTTTTTCCAGAAAACTTTTACATCGGCTTTCTGCTTGGAGACAATAACTTCTCCATGCTTGTTTTCCTTTGCGACAAGGATCACCGATACAACATCCCCAATTTTGGGAATTTCGGTAAATTCTGCGAGTGGAATTTTCCCTTCGGACTTATAGCCGACATCAATAAAAACCTGATCCGGAGTAACCTGGATCACGTTCCCGTCAACAAGCTGACCTTCTTCAAGCTGTTCAAGGGATTTAAGATACTCTTCCTGTAATTGCGTCTGGATGTTTCCGGCGGCGGCTTGGGATTTGGTTTCCTCCGGATCATCTTTCGGACTCGTGTCCGATTCCACTTCCAACTGGGCCATGTTCTTTCCTTCTATCGTTATTCTCTCTACTAATTTCTCATAAACTTGCCGTAAGGTCAAGTCCGATGTGTCGATATAGTCTACTCCGGGCGCTACAAAGAGGCTCCCCTCTTCTTTATTTTTATCGATTTCATCCCGCTTTGCTATTGAGGCCCGAATTTCGTCCAAACTGAGTTCGGAAACCCCCTGGTCAAAACGCCGTTTTGCCCGCGCTTCCGGGGAAGCATCCAGGTAAAACCGTTTCTCCGCATGGGGAAAAACTACCGTCGTCATGTCCCTGCCCTCCACCACTACATCCCTGTTTTGGGAAAGTGAGCGGATAAGGTCGTTGATTACGTGCCGGATTGGCACAATCGCCGAAAGCGGCGCCGAATATTTATCAATTTCATCGGAATGAAGGAAACCGGTGACATCCTCCCCGTCAAGGAAAACACGGTCCCCCTGATAACCGATTACCGCATTTTTTGCATAATCAAGGGCCTTTTCACTGTCTGCAAGGTCAATTTGATGGCGGAGACACCCCAGGGTAACAGCCCGGTAGAGGTTCCCCGAATTGATATAGGTGTACTGCCTCCCATCGGGAACCTGCAGACCCTGGCCTGATAACCCTTCAGCCAAAGCCTGAGCGATAGTGCTTTTCCCGGACCCCGCCGGCCCGTCAATTGCTATAACCACTGTATACTCCTTAAACAAGAATGGAAAAAAAGATTAACCGCAGAGGACACGGAGAAATCGAACCAAAGGTTCGTAACCAAAGGTTCGTACGCAGAGAGCACAGAGGAGGAGGAGAGAAAAATTAGGAATAAAATTGCTAAATTTCATTTCCTCTCTGTGTCCTCCGTGTTCCTTCTCTGTGACCTCTGCGGTTAATCCTCCTCATTCTTCTTTTTTTTTACCCTTCCCGTTAATGCCATTTTTTCGTTTTCCGTCAAAGGCCGTGATTCACCTGACCTGAGGTTTCCCAGCAGAACCGGCCCGATGCGTATGCGCTGGAGCTTGACCGGGTGGAGGTGAAAGAACGAAAAGACCCGGCGGATTTCCCGGTTCTTACCCTCGACAAGGCATATCCGGAGGATTTTCCTGCCGATTTTTTCGATCTCCCGGGCCTTGTACAACACCCCTTCAATTTCAATGCCCTGTGCAAACGCCTCCGGAACCTCGTCGTTAATCACCCCCGAGGCCTCCACGATATATTCCTTTTCGATCTCCGAGCGGGGATGGCCGACAACAGCGGCAAAATCCCCATCGTTGGTAAAAAGGATAAGCCCGCACGATAAAAAGTCCAAACGGCCCACATTGTAAAGCCGTTCCCGGATATCCCGGGGGAGCAGTTCCAGGGCCAGCGGCCGGTTCTGCGGATCGGAAGAACTGCAAATATACTCAGGCGGCTTATTCAGCGCCAGATAACGCAGCGCGCTTTCGGCCTTTACCGGAATGCCGTCCAACTGCACTACATCGGCGGGGAGGACCCTGGTTCCCATTGCGGTTATACGCTGTCCGTTTACCGAAACCCGCCCATCGGCAATAAGCTTTTCCGAAGCCCGCCGGGAAGCGATCCCCGCATGGGCCAAAAATGCCTGTAATCTGAGCGGTGTGACCAAGGGTCCTACCGCTCTCGAAGTTTCAACCGCTGGTTGAAACTCCATACCCTGCTGCGGCGCATCCTGTTGGCGTTCAATCACTATTGATTTCCCTCAAGCTCAAACCGGTCGATCTCGCTGTCACTTAATTTGGGAAGATCGGCAATCGTATTCAGGCGGAACAATTTAAGAAATTCCCTGGTGGTGCCGTATTGGGTGGGCTTTCCCGGCACATCTTTTTTCCCCGTTTCCTTGATAAGCTCCTTTTCCAAAAGGAGGCGTATCATGTTATCCGCCGAAACTCCTCGTATGGCTTCGATCTCGGAACGGGTGATCGGCTGGGAATAGGCTATGATCGAAAGCGTTTCCATTGCGGCTCTTGATATTTTTGCTTCATTTTTTTTGCCGTACCGTTCTTTAAGGCTGTCCCAATATTCTTTTTTGGGGGATATCATGATGCCGCCCCCGATGCGGGATAATTCCAGGCCTGATTCTTCCCGCCCGTATTTTTCTTCAAGGTCGGTGATGGCGGTTTTTACCACGTCCCTGGCAAGGCCGGAAATACGGCACAGAGCCCCTTCATCAATGGGGTCCGATTCAAGGTAAAGGACGGCTTCTATCAATGCTGTTTCTTTTTCCACGGGTTTTTCTTCTTTATGCCGCCGCAGCCGCATTTGGTTTTATCAGTATATCGCCGAACATACGGTTCTGGAATATCTGGATCATACGGAGCTTTACCGCCTCCAGGATCGCGAGGAAGGCGCAGACAATGTCCATCACCGAACTGCTCCGGACGACAAGGTCGGTAAAACTGCACTCTCCCCGGTTTTCCAGCAGTTCCGAAAGCAGGGTAATTTTTTCATTGACTGAAACTTCCTCGTACATATCGATGATCCGTTCACCGGGAAGGTTTGACATGAGGTTGGAAAAGGTTTTAAGCAGATCCCATATATCCACCCGTTCCCAAAGGTTGCCATCGGCAAACGGAAGGCTGCGCTGGAGTTTCCGCCGCTCAATCACCCACTCCGCTTCTTTTTCCTTTTCTTCCATGAGTTCGGAAAGTTTTTTGAACTTCTGGTACTCAATAAGCCGCTCCACAAGTTCCTGCCGGGGATCCGCCATGTCGTCGCCTAAATCCATTTCTACCGGCAGCAGGGTCCGGCTTTTGATGTGGAGCAGGGTCGCCGCCAGCGCATGAAATTCCGAGGCTTCCTCAAGGTCCAGCGATTCGGCATAGGTCAAATATTCCAGATATTGCTCGGTAATCTGGGCAATGGGGATATCATAAATGTTCACTTCGTTTTTTTTGATTAA
>JAISJS010000300.1 GCA_031261385.1 Treponema sp. | reverse complement strand
GTTAATTGTGGTAATGAGAGCCTGTAAATACCTCTTAGCTGTCTGGACGGCGGTTGCCGTTTATGGCGTATCATCACTGCTGTCCGGCGCCATGGGTTTTTCCGCGTATCAGCAGCTCCTGGAGGGACGGGATGCGCAATGGGCCAACATGAAACGCCTTGCCCTGGTCAACGAAGAGCTTGAAAACACAAAAAACAGCCTGCTGTATGATAAGGATACCATTTCCGTGTATGCCAGGGAACTTGGGTTTGCCGAACGTGATGAACGGTTTATCCGTATTGTGGGACTTGGGGGGATGAAAACGCCCCAAACTGCCTCCGGTCAGATTATTTTGGCCGAAAAACCGCGGTTTATCCCCGACCGGACGCTCAAAATCATCTCATTGACTGCCGGGGCAGCGGTTTTTATCCTTTTTCTGGTCTGGGATCTGCTGCGCGCCAAAAACGAACCTGACTAACCGCTAACGGGGGCTGCGGGCCCATTTGACTTCCTGTATGTCGCCGCCGGGTATCAATTCTGCGACCCGGTCCCCGTCCATGCGGGCGGCGGTGGCGATTTTTATTCCTTCAAGAACGGCCCCCTGCTGATACAGGGACATTTCCCATGCGATGGGCTCCGCTCCGCCGGCAAGCTGTTTTGCCGTATTGTAGGGCAGGGGATAGTAAAACCGCTCTGAATTGGGTGATATTTGCCATATATACAGCGTTTTATCTTCTATAACGTAAGAAAGTACCATTTGCGCCCCGGAGGAAAAAACCGCCACTCCGCGCCCCCCCCGCTGTAAGCGGATCATTTCCACGCCGGGCTCCCCGCGCCAGGTCCCCACTACGCTGTTTTCGGTGATGGGTTCCGCCGCTTTTTGCCCCGTATCTTCCTGGAAGAAACCCCCGACGGCAAAGGCCGATTCGAGCACGGAACGGGTTTTCAGCGCCAGTTCACCGGTAGATTTGTACACCGAGGTAACGGAATAGGTATCGCCGGTTTTTACATTGAATATTTCCAGCAGGAATATACGGCTGTCCCTTTCCAGGTGGATACTGCCTGAGATTGTATAATCGGGAATACGGGTCCAGGAGTCCGGAACACTTCCCCCATCGGAGGAAATACCGGGCAGGGCGGCGTCAAAATAGTTTATCACCTCGCCGATATCGGAAAGATACGACTGTACCAGGGACTCAATAAAGCGGGATTCTTCAAGGCCTATTCCCTGGGCAAAGAGCGGATTCATTTTGATAACCGGCTTGCTTTCCTGGGCGTCCAGAAAGAAGGGCAAAAGAGAAAGGAAAAAAATTAAAGCCGGCAGATTTTTCCTCATACAGTAAATATAGCAAAAAAAAGGAAGAAAAACAATGTGCCATCCGGTACTTATCCCCGGTTAAGGTTTCCCCGGAATTCCCTTTGCATTTCCCGCTTGACATCCCGTTCGCGGATATCATCGCGTTTGTCAAAGGCTTTTTTGCCCTTGCAGACGCCGAGTTCCACCTTGACCCGGCTTTTTTTGAAGTAAAACGACAGGGGTATCAGAGTGTAGCCTTTTTCCTCGACCTTGCGGTTTAAGCGCTTGATTTCGTCCCGGTGGAGGAGGAGCTTTTTTTTACGGTCCGGGTCGTGGTTAAAAATTGATGAGAAGGGGTTTTCTGCAATGCGCAGGGAGCGGAGCCATATTTCTCCGTTAATTACCTCGGCCCAGGCGTCGGGGAACGAGATTTTCCCGTCACGGAAGGATTTTACCTCGGTGCCGAGGAGCTCAAGCCCGCATTCATAGCTGTCGTCTACCGCATAATCGTGCCGGGCTTTGCGGTTTACGGCGATGATCTTGACGTTTTCGCTCACGGCGCGCCGACTCCTGATTCGTACAGGGCTGCCGTTCGGCGGGCAATTACCGGCCTGAATGAAACGAATTCCGAACAGCTTTCCGGCGGCAGGGAACCCCGCGCTTCAATGCCCGCCCGGGATGAGCTGTTTATCCGGGAACTGCCCCGGACACTCCGCTCGGGGGAGCCGACTGCCGCAGCCGCTTCTGCGGAAACGCTCAGTAAATTGAGGGGGGCGTACGGGTCTGCGCACCATTCCCAGTTTTCCCCCGGTAAACCGGCAAGGGACAGCGCAGCAGCGCTCATCTGCGATTTGGCGGCATATTCCCATTCCGCCTCGGCGGGGAGCCGTACTTCCCAGCCGGAGAGCGCCGGGGGAAGGAAATTTGAAAGCCATGAGCAGAACGCCGCGGCGGCATACCAGGAAACTGCGGAAATTCCGAAGGAATTTCCGTTAGAAATCCCTTCGGAATTTCCGTTGGAGTTTCTTTCAGAAACTCCGCCAATATTGGAAATATTGGAGGGGGCGCTATAATCTGCAAGGTAATCCTCGTCAACAAGGCCGTTTTTAAGCAGTTCCGGGAGAAATTCCGGCTGCCATTCGGGATTGGCGTCGAGGAACGCCGCAAAGGCGGCGGCGTCTGTTTCGGCATCGGCAATCCAGAAATCGCCGACCGGAATACTGAACGGGCCTTCTGCAAGAATTCCGCCGGGTAATCCGGTAAAGGGAACGCCGTGTACGGTAAGGCGCCCGGCGGCAGAAGCGGCGAGCTTTTCGGCGTTTTCTGCAGCAGCCTGCTTTGTATACCAGGGCGATGCGGTGATCAGGGAAGATGATTCAGCGGGAAGGACTGCGGCGAGCGCTGCCGCCATGCCGTTCTCTTTTGAAAGGTATGCAATAATATCTTCTGCGGATTGGAAGAGGGTGAAGGGTGAAGGGGAAAGACCGCCGTTATCAATCAGGGTTTTTGCCCGTACGAGGTCCCGCAGGGCGGCTCTGGTCACGGCAAAACGGGCGGCGGCGTGCAGAATATCCTCCACATCTTCTGATTCTTTGACCAGCGCCGGCCCCGTCCGGTAGGCCCCTTCGGAAAGGCTCAACGGTATCTGATAGGAAACGGTCGGCTCCCCTGCAAAGGACCATGCGGCAAAATCGGCGGCAGAGCGGGCAAGGACCTCCGCGGGATCAGGGGCAGCAAGCGCCGCATTGAGCGGATAGTTCAGCGGAAAAATGACAGAGGCAAAAAGGCGGCCCGGTATTTCTTTTTCCAGCGTGATGGGGGTAAACCCCGGGAGCGACAGTTCCAGGGTATGCGTTCCCCGGCTTACAAAAATTTTCCCCGGAGATGTTCCCCTATACGTTCCGTCAACCCGGAGGGCGGCTCCCTCCGGTTCAGTTTTTAAAACGATCATGCTGCCCGGATGGGTAAGGCCGGGAAAAATCAACAGAAAAAAGAGGATAATCAAAATAATAAGGCCGTAGATAATGGTCAGGTAAACCCCGGGCCTCATTCCGAGGAACGGTTTAAGGCGAACCTTATCTTCCGGAAGCGTTTCAGCAGACATGACAAAATTATAGGTCCCCCGCCATGCCTTGTCAACGACGGCTGTTCATGGTAATTTTTTGATAAATGGAAACGCAGCCGGATTTTTTCAGCAGGATTCAAGACCTCACCGAAGCCGCTCTGACCCGCAGAAACCGGATCAAGCGGATCAAAAAAGAAAAACAGCGAAAAAAAAATCCTGTTGTTGACTGGATCGAGGCCTTTCTCTGGGCGGCCGGTGTGGTGCTGTTGATCAACCAGTACCTCTTTCAGGCGTATCAGATTCCATCGGGATCGATGATCGATACCCTGCTGATTGGGGACCGGGT
>JAISJS010000233.1 GCA_031261385.1 Treponema sp. | reverse complement strand
GCGGTAAGCCCCATCCAGATCCACCCGGTAAACGGCGGTGGGGGAAGGGGTTAGGTATGGCAAAGTTCAAGGTCCCCGGCGGCCCCCCGGCGCCTGAGGGCAAACGCCCCGTGGAAGGGACCCTTAAGGAGGGTATCCGGCTTTTCCGCATGAAGCGCTGGGAGATGGCCCTCCAGGAATTGCTCAACGTTAATACCGATAATTTTGACGCCGATGAAAACGCCGAGCTTGCCTATTACCTGGGGCTTTGTTATACCAAGATGGCCCGTTATGACGACGCCCTCTTGTACCTTGAACAGGTGGTAACCTCCGCACAGGATATACTGCGGGTGTATCAGTGCCGTATGACGCTTGCGTATATTTACGTAATCACCAAGCGGTCCAAAATGGCGGAGTTTGAGCTTAAGCGGCTTCAGCATAACGGTTTTGAATCGCCCCAGCTGTACAATTCCCTGGCGTATGCGGCCTGGGCGCTGAAAAATTATAAAAGCGCCGTGGAGTTGTATGAAAAGGCTCTGGATATTGATGATAATAACACCACCGCGATGAACAGCCTTGGATATATATTGGCGGACAGGGATATAGATGTGATGCGGGGCCTCAGGCTCTGCAGGAAGGCGGTGGACCATAAACCGCAGAGCGCCGCCTACCTTGATTCCCTGGGCTGGGCATATTACAAGAGTGGTGAACTTTTGGAAGCACGGACCTGGCTCCGCCGCGCCGTCGAAATGGCCCCCCAGGAACGGGAAATACGGGACCATTTGCGGACGGTGACGGGAGAATGATGATGAAAAAATATGCCGTCCTGTTCATCATCCCGCTGTTTCTTGTCCCGGTACGCTTTTTTTTAGCTGCCCAGGACGCTGCGTCCACCGGCCCCGTTACCGGCGGCAGTGATATCAACGCATTGTACGCCGCCGAAGAATTTCGCATTGGGGTGCAGGCCTATAACCGTTTTGCATTTAACGAAGCAATTCTTTCCTTTGAGCGGAGCCTCAGTTTCCGCCCCGGAGAGCCGGTTATTTTGGACTGGCTTGGCCGCTCGTATTACCGCTCCGGCATGGAAGAAACCGCCCTGCGTCAATGGCGGGCCGCCGCTCAGGAGTACCCCGTCTCCTCAGGACAGGGAATGCTCCTTGCAAACCGCATTGAGACCGTGACGAACCGCCGTTTCCTTTTGCCGGTAGCCGGAGATGAAGTCCGCTATGTTGAAGCGGGCCGTTACCCCGGCAATTACGAAGGGGTCACCCTGTACCGCCAGCCCACTGCGATCCTTCCCCTTGATGACGGCTCTGCCTGGATCGTGGCGTACGGGAGTAACGAAATTGTCCGGGTAGACGTCAACGGCGTGATAAAAGACCGGCAGCGGGGCCCCCTAAACGGTTTTGACCGGCCCTATGATCTTGTGAAAGGGCAGGGGGATCGCCTCTACCTTTCCGAGTACCGCGGCGGGCGGGTCAGCGTGCTTAACAGCGCAGGCGTTTGGCAGTCCTATATCGGAGAGCGGGGCCTTACCGACGGAAAATTTATCGGTCCCCAAAATCTTGCCGTCGATGAAGAAGGCTACCTCTATGTGGTCGATTACGGAAATCGCCGCATTTCAAAATTTGATCCTGACGGAACTTTTATTTTATCATTTGGAGTCAGGACGCCCTTTTTTCCCGGCTTTATTTCTCCGACCGGTATAGCCGCGCGGGGGGGCAGGATCTATGTGGCGGATAGCGCGGCAAAGCGGATTTATATTTTTGACCGGAACGGTTCCTATCTGGGCATTTTGATACGCGAGGGCCTCCGGGGGCCTGAAAGCCTCCGTTTCCTTTCCGACGGCAGGCTTCTTGCCGCAGATACCAACCGCATCCTCCTCATCGATCCCGATTCCGCTGTGGTCAGGGAGCTTGGCGTTCTGGGCAGCCCCCGTGTGCGGATCATCGGGGCGGAGATGGACAGGAACGGCAATGTGCTTGCCGCGAATTGGGAGGCAGGCGAGGTTTCCGTATTGACCCGCTTTGACGATATGGCCTCAGGGCTCTTTGTGCAGATTGAACGGGTCTCGGTGGAAAATTTTCCCCTTGTCACCGTGGAACTGCAGGTGCAGGACAGGCTGCGCCGCCCCATCGTGGGTCTTGAGGGACTCAATTTCCTCCTGAGCGAGAATAACCGTGCGGTCGTTGAACAGAATTTTATCGCGAGTGCCTACCGGTCCCAAACTGCCGATGTATCGATCCTCGTGGAACGGTCCGGCATTACCCGGGGTCTTCGTGATGATCTTGCCGCGGCAGTCCGCGATATCGAAAAAGCCTTATCGGAAAGCACCGCTTCAAGAGGCTCCGTACTGGACGGGATTCTCACGGGCATAGGAACAGGCGGCGAAAGAACCGGCAATATCGTTTCGATTGTTTCTGCCGCGGTCCTTCCCCAGCAGGAACGGCTGACATCGCTCGAAACCGCAGGCAGGGGGAGCGAGGCATTGTACAGCCCCCGCTGGCGTTTTGATCAGGGACTGCGTCTTGCCGCTACGGACCTGCTTGCCGGGCAGAAAAAGCGGGGAGTGGTATTTGTCACTTCGGGGAACCTTGGGGAACTTGCCTTTGAACAGTACGGCCTTTCCGAACTTGCCGCATACCTTGCCAATAACGGCATTATTTTCCACGCGGTCATTGTAGGCGGGGGCAGCCCGTCCCCGGAGATACGTTACCTCTGCCGGGAAACCGGCGGACAGGCCCTTCCCCTGTACCGGCCCGAAGGAATACGGGAAATGATACAAAGCCTGGCCGCAAAGCCCAGCGGCTCTTATAGCATAAGTTATCGATCGCTTCTTCCGACGGATTTTGGCAGAGCCTATCTGCCGGTAGAAGCGGAGGTGTATCTGATGGAACGATCCGGAAGAGACGGGACCGGGTATTTCCCGCCATTGGAATAGGAAACGGCAGCGGGTATAATGGTCCGTAAGGACCTTTCAATTATATCATAAGGAGAGTGACTATGGCGTATCAATGGGACAGCAGTCTCGAAACAGGTTATGAAAAGGTCGATAATCAGCACAAACAACTTATTGCAGCCCTCAACAATATTATCGAAGCGTCGACAAGCGGAAAAGGTGAGGCGGAAATCTTCAAGACCCTGGACTTCCTTACCGGGTACACAATTATGCACTTTGCCGATGAAGAAAAGCTCCAGGTCAAATACGATTATCCCGATTACCTGATCCACAAACGTATTCACGATGACTTTAAAGTTACCGTAGGTGAATTAACTGCCCGTCTGCGCAACGAAGGCCCCTCCGAAGAACTCGTCGGCGTTGTGACCTCCGCAGTCGGCAGCTGGCTCCTGAACCACATCAAAGGCGACGACTTCCGCATGGCGGCCTTTGTCAAAGCCCACGAAGTGGGCTAGTGTAGTGTAATAGTCAAATGACATAATAAGAAAAATGAAGAGAAACCGCAGAGAACACGGAGTAGGCGCAGAGGACGCGGAGAATACCAAATAAACTTCAAATTCTCTTGTCTTCTCCACTCTGCGTTCTCCGCGTCTTTCCTCTGCGTTCTCTGCGGTTTTGTCTTCTGTTTATTACACTACACTAGCCCTCGAAAAAGGCTAGCCCGGGAAGCCGCGTTTTTCAGTGATACTTTCCCGTAAGGCTTCGGTGATTAATTCTTCAAGTTCAAGCGCCTCGTAAAAGGTTCCCGCTTCTTTAACTTCTCCGCGCAGTACCGGGTGAGGCGGGCTAAAGAGGACACAGCAGTCCTGATACGGCAATATCGACGTTTCATAGGTGCCGATTTTTTCCGCCCTGCGGATGATGCTGTCTTTGTCGATGCCGATAAGGGGCCGCATAACGGGGAGGCGGAGGCGGCTCTGGGTGCAGGTGATGTTTTCGATGGTTTGGCTTGCCACCTGTGAAAGGCTTTCCCCGGTGATAAGGCATTTGCATTTAAGCCGGCGGGCAAGCCGTTCCGCGGCTTCCATCATTGCCATCCGGAGGAGCACGGTACTCCAGGGGAGGGGGGAGTTCTCTTTGATACGCTGCTGGATTTTGGTAAAACTCACCGTGCAAATACGCATCCCCATCGTATAGCGGCCGACAATTTCGGCAAGGCGGAGCACTTTTTGCCGGGCCTCTTCGGAGGTGTACGGGTAGGCGTGGAAGTACACCGCATCAATGCCCATGCCCCTGGTTGCCATCATGTGACCTGCAACCGGAGAATCAATGCCCCCCGACAAAAGCAGCAGCCCGCGGCCTGCGGTTCCCACGGGGAGTCCGCCTAACCCTTTTTGGGTGTTTCCGTAAATATACGAGCGCTCGCGGATTTCAATTTCGATGATGCCCTGCGGGTTTTTTACATCGACTGAAAGGCCGGGAACGGCGTCGAGTACTGCGCCGCCCCCCTCGCAGCAAAGGACGTAGGAATTCACCGGGAAACTTTTATCGGTCCGCCGCGCCTCTATTTTGAAAGTGGCAATTCCTTTTTCACGGAGCGCCAGGCCTTCCTCGACACAGGCGGCAAGAACTTCACCGACAGTTTTTCCGCATGTGCGGGTTTTTGCCCAGCCTGAAATACCGATAAGACGGCAGAGGACGTCCTCAACCGCAGGGGCATTTTCCTCGGTGCAATGGACATAAAAACGCCCCTGGGTAACATCAAGATGCGCCCTGGTTCCCCTGAGCATTTCAACAAGGTTACGCTTCAGGACCGCGATAAAACCATCCCTGTTTCCGCCTTTAAGGGCGAGCTCGGCAAATTTTATCAGGTAGGTGATTTTATTTTCATTCGTTTGCATTCATTTCCCTTATCGTAACCCTATCCGCCTTGCGGCTACCGTTTTTTAAAGAAATTTCAGCACTTCGTTAATGGCTGCAACAAGCAATTCGATTTCCTCATCCGTGGTGGACCAGCCCTGGGAAATGCGGATGCCTTCAAGCCGCTGTTTGGAATCGATCCCCATCGCGGCAAGTACCGGGCGTTCAGGCGATGATGATGAACAGGCGGACCCCGTGGAAACGGCAAAACCCGAATCGTCAAGGGCGCGGACCATCACCTCTCCGGGAATGCCGTCAAAGGCCGCCTGCACTATGTACGGTGAAAACCGTTTATCCTCCGCCTGCCTGTCCTGCGGAATAAGCGTACACCGGCTCATTGATTTTAATGAACAAAGAAGCTGTTTAAAACGGCGCTCCGCCCTGGCATATTCGGCGCTGACGGTTTCGCTGAGCGCGTGCTGCTCAAGGCAGGCCGCCAGCGCCAGCGCCCCCGCGGTATTTTCAGTTCCCGGCCTGATTCTGCGTTCCTGGTGTCCGCCTGCAAAAATTGATTCCAGGGGATGCTTGAGGTAGAGGAGGCCTGTCCCGCGGGGCCCCCCAAGCTTATGGGCAGAAAAGGAAGCTGAATCCAAATCCCACCCGGTAATAGCAACCGGAATTTTTCCTATTGCCTGCACCAAATCACTGTGCAGATGGATCGGCGCGTGTGCGGTTTCTGCGGAAGCAGAATTTTTACGCAGTACAGAACTCAGGGCGGGCATGTCCATCACGGCGCCGGTTTCATTATTCACCGCCATGATTGCGGCAAAACGGGCGTCCGTATATTTTTCCAGTGTTTTGGAAAGCAGTTCCGCGCTTACCCGGCCTGCGCCGTCCACCGGAATAAAGCCGATCTGTTTTTCAAGTTTTTCCAGCATGGCGGTATTTTCACGTATCGAAGGGTGTTCCACTTTTGAAGCAAGGATGCGGGCATTTCGTTTGCGCAGCAGATTGGAATGAATGACAATGGCATTGGATTCGGTGCCGCCGGAAGTAAAATAGAT